>NZ_JFAG01000008.1:0-130662 GCF_006408915.1 Bifidobacterium sp. UTCIF-1 | reverse complement strand
CCGCGAGATAGTGCATCTGACGTACGCCGAAGTCTATGAAAAGACGCCATTGAACATGAAGCTCCTGCGCGCCGGTATCCCCCAATTGGATGGAACGGCGGAGAATCGCTGAGGACAATCGCCACAGGCGGCAAGGCGGGAAGACAGGAGGGAGAGCAGTGAGGGAGAATTTCAGCCTACGGACACGGATTCGTCCGGGTAATGGATGGCGACGGCCTCACGGGTTTTGTTGATGGCATAGACGATGGTCATAGGACCGATGCGCCCGAAGAACATGACGCATGCGAGGATGAGCATGGTGGCAGGGTTGTTCGCATCCGCGACCCCTACCGTGTATCCGCCGAGGCTGAAGGCCGAGCAGGTCTCGAACAAGGCGTCGGTCAGGGAGCGACCGGTCACCTGCATCAATGCCATAGATGCGACGAACACCACGAGAGCGCATGCCATCGTCATGCTGATGGCCGAACGCACAATGCGTCCGGGAATGCGCTTGCGGAATGCGGTCACCTCATCACGGCCACGGAACGTGGTGATCATGGTGAGCATCAGCACTGCGAACGTGGTCACATGGATACCGCCCGCAGTCGAGGAGGAGCTTCCGCCGATGAACATCGAAACGCTCATATACAGCTTCGTCTCATCGCTCACCCACGGAACCCACGACAGGTCAAAACCGGAGGAGCGCGGCATCACCGCGGCGGACAGTGCACCGCGCAATCGTTCCGAAGCATCCGAATTGGCGAACAGTGCGGGATTGTTCCACTCGTCGGCCAGGAACCACAGCAGTGAGACACCGACCAGCAGGAAGGTGGTGGCCAACGTGAGCTTGGTGTGCAGGCTCCATCGACGAGGGGCGATGCGGCGGCGAATCGACCGCCCGATCTCCAGCAGCACAGGGAAACCGAGTGTGCCGAGGAATGCACTGATCATCACCGGCATGCCCACCGACCAACTGTTGATGTACAGGCCGGAGGCATCCGGCGTGAAGCCGGTGTTATTGAACGAGGAGACCGCATAGAACAACGCCTCCCATATCGCGGTACGCCAACGGTATCCGGTGAATTTCAGCAGACTGGGTAGCAGCACGGCGAAGGTGACCGCCTCCATGATGAACGTGGTGGCGAACACCACGGCAAGCACGCCTTTGACTTCGCCGAGCTTGGTGACGCCGACTTCGCGCGCGGTCAGCAGCTGCTGGGAGATGTTCATTTTCCGGTTCAGGAACAAGGTGATCATGGCCGCGAACGTCATCACGCCAAGCCCGCCGAGCTGGACGCCCACGAGAATGATCGCCTGACCGAACACCGTCCAATGGGTCGCTGTGTTCTCCACCGGTATGCCGCAGGTGGAAAGGGCCGAGACCGCTGTGAACAGGGCGACCAAAGGCGATGTGGAGCCGGGCTCGCGTGAAGCTGCAGGAATGAGCAGCAATACCGTGATCAGGGCGACAAGCCCCAGAAAATAGACGATGGTGAGCAGACCCGGATGGCTGAGCATACGCTCCGGCAGCGGCAGCCCGGCATTCGGCCGTGGCTGATGGAACCGCCCTACTCCGTCATTCGCTTTGCGCTTTGCCTCCACAATGCATCATCCTATCCGGACGCCGTACAAGGCCGAAGCCATCGTCCGCCCCATACAGTCGAGTGGCGTATTTTGGACTGTTACCCCCAATACCGCATCCGTCGTTGCATCGCGGACTACTATGGGAGCCAATGCCATCAACAACGAACCGTATAAGGAGCGTTCATGACTGAAGTGATCACGGACAAGGACAAGGAGTACGAGGCCGAGGAGCGCAGAAACGCACCCGGCAACGATCAGGACATGAGCGATCGCGTGAACAATCGATCGCTCCGTCCACGTTCCGAAGCGTTCAAGGAGTTCATGAGGACCGGTTGGGCGGATGACGAACCGGACATCAAGCCGCTGGAATCTTCCAAGTTCACTCCTCAGCGTCTCGAGGCGCTGGGCAAGGCGTTCCCCGGCGAGCGTCTGGTAATCCCCGCAGGCCAGCCGAAGGTACGCAACAACGACTGCGATTACGCATTCCGTCCGGATACCACGTTCGCCTATTACAGCGGCCTGGGCATGGACTATGAGGCGGGCGCGGTCCTGGTGCTGAACCCCGTGGACCCTGACTCCCCTGAAGCCAAAGCGGGTCGTACACATACTCCGGAACTGTTCGTGGCGCCGCGCGCCGACAATTCCACCACTGATTTCTTCATGAATGCGCATTATGGCGAATACTGGGTAGGCCCTCGCGCCGGCCTCAAGGAAATGACCGCCATGACCGGTATCGAGACCCACGATATCGCGCAACTGGCTGACGCCCTGTCTAAGGATGTGGGCCCGGAGGCCGGTGCCGTTCGCGTGCACGTCATCCGCGAAACCGATCCCGCCATCACCTCCTTGGTGGAGTCGATTCGCGAAGCCAACGGTTCCGATGACCCGGACAAGAACTCGGCCGCCGACGACAAGCTGCACGAGTTCGCGGCCGAAGCCCGTATGGTCAAGGACTCCTACGAAATCGGTGAACTGCGCAAGGCAGTGGACGCCACCAAGCAGGGATTCGACCGGCTGCTGGCCACGCTCCCTTCCGCTCTCGACAAGCCCCGCTCCGAGCGCATCCTCGAAGGCGCTTTCAACGCGGTCTCCCGCGAACTGGGCAACACCGTAGGATACGATTCCATTGTTGCATCAGGCCCGCACGCCCCGATTCTGCACTGGATGCGCAACACTGGCGTGGTGAAGAGCGGTGACATGCTGCTGGTCGACGCCGGAGTCGAAGTCGATTCGCTATATACTGCGGACATCACCCGCACCTTCCCCACGAATGGCAAGTTCACGGATTTGCAGAAGCGCCTGTATCAGGCGGTGCTGGATTCCCAGCAGGCCGGTTTTGAGGCAGCCAAGCCAGGCGCCACCTACTCGGATATCCATCATGCCTGCATGCGCGTGATCGCCGAGCGTCTCCATGAATGGGGTCTGCTGCCGGTCAGCGTGGAGGAGTCGCTGTCCCCCGAAGGCCAGCAGCATCGCCGTTGGCTTGCATGCGGAGTGGCGCACCATCTCGGCCTCGATGTGCACGACTGTGCGCAGGCACGCTTCGAGGCCTATCAGGGAGCGCCGATTCGTCCAGGCATGGCGTTCACCATCGAACCGGGACTCTACTTCCGTGAGGATGACCTGCTCATCCCGCCGGAATACCGCGGCATCGGCATCCGCATCGAGGATGACGTGCTCATGACCGAGCACGGCCCCGAATGGATGTCCGCAGGCATCCCGAAGCAGATCGACGAGGTCGAACAGTGGATGGCCGAGCGCGCCGCCGCTTCCAAGTGACGTCATGAGGCTCCCTACAGTTCATGCGTCAACAATTCGCTGACGCATGGACTACCCCTCAGACCCGCTTCACGGGCCAGCTCCCCTGACAAGGGGAGCCAAGAATAACATCAATGAACCTCTGATGCAGGATACTAGCGAGGGAGCCTTGCTGCCCTATTACTGCGAAAGGAAATGACATGCCAACTCCGGAATTCGTACTCGAACTGAGGAAGAAAATCGGCCATGCTGAGCCGTCAAACGGGCAGCCCAGTGGGCTGACCGTAGGCGAAGTGAGCGGCTGCACCACAGGCAGCCGCGAAGGATCATGGCCGATCGAAAGGATATGACATGCCAACTCCGGAATTCGTACTCGAACTACGTAAGAAAATCGGCCATGATCTCCTCTGGCTCAACGGCGTGACCGGTTATGTGCTCAACGAACAAGGACAGCTGCTGCTGGGCCGTCGTTCGGACACCGGCGAGTGGGCCATGGTCTATGGCATCAACGAGCCTGGCGAGCAGCCGGCGGACACGGTGGTGCGCGAGATCAAGGAGGAGACCGGCGTGGATGCCGTCGTCACCGATCTGGTGGCGGTCACCTCATCGGACAAGGTCATCACCTACGCCAACGGCGACAACACCATGTATATGGATCATTCGTTCCTCTGCACGGTGAAGCCGGGAGGCAATGACAAGCCATTCGTCGGCGACGAGGAAAGCCTCAACGTGGGCTGGTTCGATCTGGACGCGCTCCCCCAGCCACTGGCGGCGAGTACCGTTGAACGCCTGCAGCTGTTCAACCGCTACCTCGAGAACAAGAAGCACGGCGACGCTCACGCCCTGTTCCAGTTCGACGGCGAGCAGTACTGATAGCGGACTGACACCGGCTGCAATACCGATATCGGCTATCGGAATCGGATCTGCACTCCCAGTCACGTTCGAAACAACGGGGTTCCCATCGCCTGAGGGGAACCCCGTTGTCGTCAATATCCCGAGGAAATCGGAACCGCTTCTCCTGCTACTTGATCCGACGACCGGCGCACCAGACGTGCTCGGTCTTCCAGGTCAGTGGGTCGAGCACGTTGAGGTCGGCGGCGAAACCGGGCGCAATCAGGCCGATCGGCGCTCCGGTGACCTCGTTGGGCCTGTCGAAGCCGAAAGCCTTCGCCGGCGTCAGCGTCGCGGCCTCGACCGCGGCCACAGGACTGATGCCAAGCTCATTCACGGCACGGCTCACAGCACCCTCAAGCAGTAGCGTGGAGCCGGCGATGGCGCCGTTGGAGACCAGTCGTGCGTGGCCGTCCACCACATTCACATCCAACTCTCCCAGCTTGTAGGCGCCATCCGGACAATCGGTGGCGGCCATGGCATCGGTCACGAAGGCGATGCGGTGTGGCGCGAACCCGAATCCGAGCTTGACCATCGGATTCTGCACGTGGAAGCCGTCATTGATCAGTTCGATGGTGACGCGCGGATCCTCCACGGCAGCTGGAATCGGGCCCGGGTTGCGGTGATGCAGCCCGTTCATCGCATTGAACATGTGCGTCATGATGCCCGCCCCGGCATTGAACCCTGCCTGCGCCGTCTCATAGTCGGCATCGCAGTGCCCCACGGCGGGGATCACTCCGGCGGCGGCGAACTGGCGGATGGCTCCAATGCCATGCGGCAGTTCAGGGGCGATGGTGATCTGGCGGATGCATCCGCGGCTGCCATCAGCCGCGCCGGACGCCTCGAGCATCTCATCGACGATTTCGGGAACCGGATCCTTCAGGCATTTCGGGTCATGGGCGCCCTTGCGCGCCAGTGCGAGGAACGGCCCCTCCAGATGGCATCCGAGGATATCCGGACGACCGGAAGCCATCTTGTCCCGCACGGTGCGGATGTTGCGGCAGATCACGTCGACCGGATTGGTGATCAGCGACAGCACCTGTCGGGTGGTGCCGTGCACGGCATGGCCGGTACGCGCCACATCGATGCCTTCCGGACCGTCATCGAAGCTCTTCTCCCAAGCGCCATGCGCATGGATGTCCACATAGCCCGGAACCAGAATGCGGCCATCGGCATCCAGCACCGAACCATCATCGGCGACCCCGGCAGCGGCGCAGGCTTCCGAAAAGGCGCTCTCATCGGTTCCGGTCGCCACAATGACGCCGGACGCATCGGCCACCATCCAATATTCGCCGCGTTCTCCGCGCGCATCCACTTTGCGCGCGTTGCGGACGGCAAACGCGGACGGCGCGCCTTCGAGCGCAGCGGTAACCCGTGTAACGGTCTCGGTCCTATTCGACATGTCTCATGCTCCTTCCCTGCATATGACGCAGGCACTCAATGCGTATCGCCCTTGGAACCGCAGCCGGCCATCTTCGACGACAGCATCCGGTACGTGTGCGATGGCAACTTCCACATCACATTCTGCTACGCTTCGCCCTGACGCACCAGAAGGCACGCTGGCTCCTTTTTGTTAATGTTAGTTACAATTTTGGACTTGCTTGAAACCGGTGTTTTCAGCGCATGCGCGCCGGAGATCTGAGGTAAACTGGTTAAACGTTAGTGAAGTTTCGTAACAGAATCAACGGTGAACGGACTTCATCACACGGCCCTCACGCACAATACCGGAAGCCGTTGCACGGACCACATGTTCATCCAGAAGGGGGAATGCATGTCGCTCTTTGGAGTCGCCTCACCGTCACCGATCCGCCCGGCCAAGGCCTCGCCGGCAGACGTCCGGAGGAACAACCGCAGGCTCATCTTCTCGCTGCTGTTCCCCACCAACCAGTACTCGCGTGCGGAACTCGGGCGCCGCACAGGACTGAGCCGGGTCGCCGTCTCGGACGTGGTCAACCAGATGCTGGGCGAGGGGCTACTCAGGGAGACCGGGCAAGCCCCCAGCGGCGGTAAAGGCAAACGCGGCACGCTGGTCAGCGTCGACATCGACCGGCTGAACATCATCAGCCTCGATCTGGCACAGGAGCACATCCTGCATGGCGCAGTCACCAATCTTCTCGGACAGTCGCTGCGTCACGCGGAAATCACCGTGAAGGAAGACACCCAGGTCTCCATCGAGACGATCAGCGAACTCATCGAGAAGATGCTGTCAATGGCATCAGGAGAGGTCATCGGCATCGGCATCGCATCACCGGGCGTGGTGGACGGAGGTATCGTCAGGACTTCCACGTTGCGCGGATGGCACGATTTGAATCTCGCCGAACCGCTGCTCGACACCTTCGGCATCGACGTGACCGTGACCAATGACGCCACAGCCGCGATGCTCGCCGAACGGTTCTTCGGGCAGGGGGACCCTAACATGCTGTTCGTACGCATCGACAGCGGCATAGGCTCCTCCATCCTCATCAACGACGCGCCCGTCACCGGCGAAATGCATGCGGCAGGCGAAATCGGCCATATATCGATCGATCTCGACGGTCCGAAATGCCCCTGCGGCAAGCGCGGCTGTCTGGAAACCATGATCTCAGGCAGCATCCTGAGGAAAGAGCTGGCCAACGCCAGCGAGCGCCAGCGAATCGCCATCCTCAGCCAAGCCGGCAGACACCTCGGACAGGCGCTTTCCATGCCGGTCGGTCTGTTGGATATGGCGGACGTCTGCGTCTATGGATGGCCCGACATCGTCAACGACACATTCATTGATGCCACGCAGTCGTACCTTGACGCCAGCACATCCTCGACATTCCATAAGCACACCATCGTGCGACGGTGCGAATGCGGCGCAGACATGACCGTCCAAGGCGAGGCGATCGCCGTGCTCTCCGATTATCTCGGCTACTGAGCGCTCCACGCAATCCGCATCCGGCACAGCCCAGTCTCGCCATCACCTCAACGCCGCATGCGCCCTGCCCTCAGACCGCGACCGCAGCGCCAATGGCGCCGACGGGTCGGTCCAGCGGCGCCAGACGCAGCCGGCCCGGAAGATCCAATCCCGCCAGGAACCGGCATTGCCCCTCCCTACGGCGCAGTTCCGAGCTGATCACCTCGACCAGGGGCTTACCGGTCTTCGCCATGCCGCCGCCGAGCACGATGACGTCCGGATCCACGGATTGAGCCACGATCTGAATCGTGTCTCCGATGGCCCGAACCACCATGTCCAGCACATCCACGGCCTTCGCCTCGCGCTTCCTCGCACGTCGGATCAGGTCCGGCATCGCAGGGTCGGCCTCAGGCCATAGACGCGCCACTGCGGAACCGGAGCATACCGTTTCCAGACAGCCGTACTGTCCGCATGGGCACTTGAAGCGATGAGGCTCGACGGGGATATGCCCCACCTCCCCGGCCGCTCCGCTGAATCCATGCAATACAACACCATCCTGCACCAGACCGGCAGCAAGTCCGGTGCCGAAGTTCAGGAAAGCCACGGTGCCGGGAAGCCCCGGAGTCCCGCCTAGCACCGCAGCCGCGCCCAACGCGGCGGCGTTCACGTCGTTCTCCACATGGGTCGAGACTCCGGTACACGCTTCGACCAGTGGTCCCATGTCCAAGGAAGTCACCGACAGGTTGACGATGTTGTCCACGTGTCCGGTCCGATGATCCACCCGTCCGGGGGTACCGATGCCAATGGAGGACACCTGCTGGAAATCGCCACCGCACACCCGTGCGGCCGCGGACACGATGTCCTCGATGACGGCCTCGTTGCCCGGCCGTGCGGGAATCCTCGCCGACTCACACACGAGGCCGGACGCGTCCAACCGCACCGCCTCGATCTTCGTGCCACCCACATCAACGCCGATGCGGCTCCTATTCGCATTGTCGACCTGCTCAATCATGGTCCGGCTCCTTTAGCTCTCCGTTGAACCAACGCGTTTCATGCATACGCGCACGATTCCATGCGCAAATCCATGATCCCAGTGTGCCCCGGAGTATTGACAACATTCTTAACAAATTAGCAAACAGCACACGATTCCGCGACACGCCGAACGTTGTTAATTGATTGCGTAAATCAATTAACAACGTTAATATCTTAATCAAGTTCAGATTCAAAGATGATGTTCGACGACGAGCGGACGTGATCACTCGCAAGGGAGCAGATAAGGAGGACCCATGGCATTCGAAGCCAAACACGCCACTTCGCAGGCCAGCGTCTCCGAGTCCAATCGCTCCCGCATCCTTCAGCATCTGTACCACCACGGCATCAGCTCCCGGGCGCAGATCGCCAAGGCACTGGATCTGACCCCCGCGGCCATCACCAAAATCACCGCGCGTCTCATCGAGGCGGGGGTCATCGAGGAGACCGGAGACATCGAAGGCTCCAAAAACCGTCGGTCCATCGGCCTGAAGCTCGATACCACCCAGTTCCATATCATCGGCGTGAAATTCGCGCGCTCGCTGGTGCAGATCGGCGTATTCGACCTTCGCGGCAACGCAATCTCCCTGGAGTCATTGCCCACCGTATACGACGACACCATCGACGACACCGCCATCATCATCCACCGCCGCCTTGCCGAACTGATCGACACCGATCCGACCATTGTGGCGATCGGCATGGCCGTGCCAGGACCATACCTGCGCAACGAGGGACGCACCGCCGTGGTGTCCAGCATGCAGGGCTGGCGCAGAATCAACTTCGTGCATGAATTCGGGTCCGCCTTCCGTGTGCCGGTGTTCGTCGAGCAAGACGCCCGCGCCGGCGCATTGGCCCATTTCCTGTTCGACCCGGCAGTCAAATCTGACGAGAACCTCGCCTACTACCTCATCGGCGAAGGCGTCGGACTCGGGGTCATCGAGAACGGGCGCCTGATCAATGGCCACCTCGGCGCGGCCACGGAAATCGGGCACATCTCCATCGACGTCAATGGCAAACCCTGCGACTGCGGCAACGTCGGCTGCCTGGAGCGCTACTGCTCCACCCCGGCCATCCATGCCATGCTCATCGAAGAAGGCACCGTCATCCCCGAAGCCTCCGTCATGACACACACCGATGCGGCACGGGCACTGTTCGCCAAGGCCCAGGACGGCGACGCACAGGCCGTGTCGTTGGTCAAATCCATAGCACGGTATGTCGGCTACGGATGCGTCACCATCTTCAACGGCTTCAACCCGGAACACATCATCATCGGAGACATCGTGGCCGAAGCAGGCACGATGCTTCTGGATACCGTGCTCGACACGGTCAAAGAACGGTCCATCCCCGAGATCTTCACATCCACCTCCATCACGCTGTCCACACTGTCCGCGGATGCCGCCGTCTCCGGCGCGGCAGCCGTGGCGGTGACGGAATTCCTAGAGCACCCCTCGGTGTTCTTCGATGTCTCCTAGGTGCAGGATTCGCGCCACTAAACGATTTTTTATACGCATTGATCACAACCCAATGAAAGGAACCAACCATGACCACCCCAATCGTCCTCAGCCTCGGCGAGCTGCTGTGGGATATGCTGCCAACCGGCAAACGAGCGGGCGGCGCCCCCGTGAACTTCGCCTATCACGCGATGAAGAATGGCGCCGAAGGCTGGGCAATCAGCGCGGTGGGCGAGGATGAGCTTGGCGACGAGCTCGTCGCCAAGGCAGACGAAGCCGGAATCAACACCGTGATCCAGCGCAACGCCTGGCCGACCTCCACCGTCGAAGTCGCTCTGAAGAACGGCATCCCGGAATACACCATCGTCAAGGGCGTGGCATGGGACCACATCCTGTACACCCGCCAGCTCATCGACGTGGTCTCCAAGGCGGACGCCATCTGCTTCGGCACCCTGGCACTGCGCTCCCCCGAGACCCACGCCACCATCACCGAGCTGCTCAAGCACACCAAGCCCGGCGCGATGAAGTTCTTCGACATCAACCTGCGCGGCGACCACTACTCCAAGGAGCTCATTCAGGAGCTGCTCGGCTACGCCACCGTGTTCAAGATCAACGATGAGGAGCTGCTCCTGCTGCGCGACATGTTCGACATCCGCGGCACCTCCGGCGAGGACGCCTCCCGCTGGTTCCTCGACGAGTTCAACCTGGATTACGTGATCCTGACCGCAGGCTCCGCCTACTCCACCATCATCTCCCGCAAGGGCGAGTCCTCCACGCTGGACACCCCCCATGTCGAAGTGGTGGACACCGTCGGTGCCGGCGACTCCTTCTCCGGCACCTTCACCGCACGCACGCTGCTGGGCGATCCGCTCGCGGTCGCGCACCGCAAGGCCGTCAACACCGCGGCCTATGTGTGCACCCAGTCCGGCGCATGGCCGGCGTACCCGGAGCAGATGCCCGATTACCTCGCCGAAGCCGGCAAGTGACCGACATCCCTCCGGCACAACCAACCCAACCAATACACAACCCATATCCCATAAAAGGATCGCGGTCCCTCTGACCTGCGATTCCATTCGGTCGAGGTGTGGAAGGGACAACGGCGCCCCTTTCGCACCTCGTTCGAGGTCGCTCTCTTCCACTCTGGAACATCAACGACAATCAACCCACCATCAATTCAAAGGAGAAACCATGTCCATTCGCGACACCGTCACCGGAGTCCAGCACGTCGGCATCCCCACCACCGACCTCGAAGGCACCATCGCCTATTACGAGCGCCTCGGCTTCGAATGCCTCGGCATCTATCCCAACGGCGAGGACCGCTGCACGTTCCTGCGTCTGAACAATCTGACGCTAGAAGTGTGGACCATGGACCCGACCCCGATGGAGAACGGCGCGATCAACCACTTCGCCCTCGACTCCACCGACATCGAAGCCTCGTTCGCCGAAGCCCAGAAGCTCGGACTTGACTTCGTGGAAGGCTCCATCCAGCACATCGACACGTTCTGGGAGCACGGCATCCGATACTTCAACGTCCTGGGCCCGAACCACGAGGTCATCGAGTTCTGCCAGATCATGTGACAGGCCTACGACGGCGACGGCTCCGGGACCTGCACCGCCCCAGAGCTGTCGTCCGAAGCCGCATCCATACCATCACCGCATGCGAATGCCGCATCGCCGCGCGTATTCGCCCATATCAATCGAAATACAGCTTCACGTCCATACACAACTAAGGGATACATAACTAGGGGATACACAATCATGGACAACACCTCATCCAAGAAAGTGGCGTGGGTGGAAAGCCCCGACGGATACCTCGACCGTACGCCAGTACTGCAGTTCGCGATGACTTCGGTGCTGTTCGCCTTCTGGGCGATCGCCTCGAGCCTCAACGACGTGCTCATCACCCAGTTCAAGGCCGTCTTCGAGCTGTCCGACATGCAGACCGCGTTCGTGCAGAGCGCGTTCTACGCCGGTTACTTCATCATCGCCATCCCCGCATCGCTGTTCATCAAGAAGACCAGCTACAAGATCGGCATCATGACCGGCCTCGCGTTCTTCGCGCTCGGCTGCTTCATCTTCTTCCCCGCCTCGCGCCTCGTGACCTACGAGGTCTTCCTGTTCGCCATCTTCGTGGAGGCCATCGGTCTGAGCTTCCTGGAGACCTCGGCCGACACCTACGCCACCTTGCTCGGCCCGAAGCGTCTGAGCACACTTCGCCTGAACGTGGCGCAGACCATGAACGCGCTCGGTCTGCTCACCGGCATCCTGCTCGGCAAGTATCTGGTGTTCCAGGACTCCAACCTGCACACCGAGATGGAGAAGCTGCGCAAGACCGATCCGCAGGCCGCCATCGACCTCGCTTCGGAACAGCTTGGGCGCACCCTGCAGCCGTACATGGTCGTCATGGCCATCATGCTGCTGTTCATAGTGCTGTTCGCGATCGTGAAGTTCCCCAAGTGCCGTCCGCAGACCAAGTCCGGCGATGTGGCCAAGGCCACGTTGGGCGAGACCATGACGTACCTCGCCCATAATGGACGCTTCTGGCAGGGCATCCTGGTGCAGTTCATCTACATCGGCGCCCAGACCGGCATCTGGTCGTTCACGATCCGTCTCGCGCTCAACGTATCCGAGAAGGCGGGCGCGCCGATCACCGACCGTGACGCCGCGAACTACATGATCGTCAGCTACATCATCTTCTTCGTTGGTCGTATCTCCGCCAGCTATCTGCTGTCCAAGTTCCGCGAGACCCGCGTGCTCGCAGTCTATATGATCGCAGGCTTCGTGGTGCTCGTGGGCACGGCGTTCGTCCCCGGCATGGCGTCAGTCTGGCTCGCGGTGATTGTGAGCCTGCTGCTGGGCCCGGGCTGGCCGACGATCTACTCGCGTACGCTCAAGACCGTCGAGGACCGTCGTCACACCGAGACCGCCGGCGCCATCATCGTGATGGCATTGGTCGGCGGCGCGATCCTGCCGATGGCTCAGGGCGCGCTCTCCGATGCGACCACCATGCAGTTCTCGTTCATCCTGCCGGCCATCGAGCTGCTGATCGTGGGCCTGTACTTCGTTTCCGAATTCAAGCGCGACAAGTACACCCCGGCACAGCTCAAGGAGATGACCGAAAAGGGCGAGATCGCCAACTGACCATCATCTGCTGACAGTCATCTGCTGACAGTTCCGGTTCCCTGATTCGACAAATGGGTTCCCACTGCCCGGCCGCGCTATCCTAGCCCCGCTATCCTAGCCCCACTGTTCAAGCCCCGCCTTGGCGGGGCTTTTCTTATGGCGAGAACCTTTGGCGCAACGACAGCATGGCAGCAGCATGGCAGCAGTCCAGCACCAATGCAGCTCAACGGAAGAGTTGCGAAAACGTTGGCGTGTCAACAACTAAAGCGGTTTAGAATAATCCGTGTTCCATACGAGTATCCCCAAGACAAAGAAGTTGGATCATATGACAGATATCGCAGTACCGAAGTCGGTGCAGGACTTCATGCGTCACATCACCGACCTGTGCGGCAGCGAACATGCCGATTGGGCGGAGAACTTCAACGCCTGCTTCGCCAACACCCTGACCACCACGGTCAAGCGCCACGAGGACGGCACCACGTTCCTGCTGACCGGCGACATCCCCGCCATGTGGCTGCGCGATTCCACCGCGCAGGTCCGCCCCTATCTCGTCATCGCCAAGGACGACCCGGAGCTGGCCGACATGATCTGCGGATTGGTGCGACAGCAGTTCCGCTACATCAACATCGACCCGTATGCGAACGCCTTCAATGAGGAACCCAACGGGCACACATGGGACCCCAACGACCAGTCGAACTTCTCCAGCCCCTGGCTGTGGGAGCGCAAGTACGAGGTGGATTCCCTGTGCTATCCGATCCAGCTCGCATGGCTGCTGTACGCCAACACCGGACGAACCGACCAGTTCGACCAGGAGTTCGTGGACGGCGTCGCCAAAATCCTAGACGTGTTCGAAACCGAACAGGACCATACACGCTCTCCGTACTTCTTCATCCGCGACACGGACATCCCCACCGAATCCTTGGACAACGACGGCCGAGGCACCCCGGTGGCCGTCACCGGCATGACCTGGTCCGGCTTCCGTCCGAGCGACGACGCCTGCACCTACCATTATCTGGTGCCGTCGAACATGTTTGTGGTCGTGGTGATGGATTACCTGGAGCGCATCTTCGGCGGCGACATCCTCGACGACCCGCAGGTCGTCTCGCGCGCCCATGCGCTGCGCGTCGCGGTGCACGACGGTATCGAAGCCTACGGCAAAACCAGGAATCGCAACGGCGAGACGATCTACGCCTTCGAGACCGACGGACTCGGACACTACAACATCATGGGCGACAGCAACGTGCCCGACCTCATGGCCGCGCCGTATCTGGGATATTGCGAGCCGGACGACCCGACCTACCTAGCCACCCGCCGCACGCTGCTGAGCGACGAGAACCCCTACTACTACGAGGGCACGTACCTCAAAGGCATCGGCTCCCCTCACACGCCGCCGAGATACGTGTGGCCGATCGCGCTGGCGGTCGAGGCGATGACCAGCGGAGACAAGGAGTACGAGGCCCATATCCTCGACCGTCTCGTGGCCACCGATGCCGGCACGCATCTGATGCATGAAGGCATCGATGTGGATGACCCGACGAAGTACACGCGCGAGTGGTTCAGCTGGTCGAATATGATGTTCTGCGAGCTGGTCATGGACTATTTCGACATCCGCGTCAAGCGGTGATCAACGACGATTCGGATTCTTGATCAGAGATAACAGGAAACAAGGAAAGGCAAAGCAAATGACCACCAATCCACGTTATGTGCTCGGTACCGAAGCCAACCGCATCTTCATGGCTTCGGAGTCCTATGAGCTGCTGAAGTTCGGCAAGGGCTTCCCCGCGCCGAACGGCGGTTCCGGCTGGCTGAACGCCGACGGCTCGCTCGACCCCGCACAGGGCGTGCAGACCTGGATCACCTGCCGCATGGCGCACGTGTATTCCATTGGATCTCTGCTTGGCTACCCGGGCGCGGACAAGCTCGTGGACGCCGCATTGAAGGGTCTGACCGGCATTCTGCATGATGACGTCAACGGCGGCTGGTATCCGCAGGTCAACGAGGACGGTTCCCCCGCCGCAGACAAGATCTGCTACACGCACGCCTTCGTGATGCTCGCCGCATCCTCCGCGCTGCTCGCGGGACGTCCGGGAGCCAAGGAGCTGCTCGACGAGGCGCTGGCCACGTTCGACAAGCGCTTCTGGGACGACGAGACCGGCCTGGCAGTGGACACCTGGAACACCGAGTTCACCGAGCTCGACCCGTACCGCGGCCTCAACGCCAACATGCACACCACCGAGGCGTTCCTCGCCGTGGCGGATGCCACCGGCGACAACAAGTACCGCGTGCGCGCCGGCCGCATCATCGACCATGTGATCGGATGGGCCAAGGCCAACGAATGGCGCATCCCCGAGCACTTCAAGTCGGACTGGTCCGTCGACCTGGAGTTCAACGACGACAAGAAGGATGACCAGTTCAAGCCGTATGGCGCCACCCCCGGTCATGGCATCGAATGGGCTCGCCTGATCTCCCAGTGGGCGTTGAGCTCCTTCGCCAACCTGGAGGGCGCGCAGCCGTACATCGAGGCCGCCGAACAGCTGTTCGCGCGCGCCGTGGCAGACGGCTGGAACGCGGACGGCACCGTGGGCCTCGCCTACACGACCGACTGGAGCGGCAAGCCCGTGGTGACCGACCGCATGCACTGGACGCTTGCCGAGGGCCTCAACACCACCGCGACCCTGTACGCCGCGACCGGCAAGGAGGAGTACTCCGACTGGTATGCCACGTTCGCACAGTACGTCGATGAGCATCTCATCGACCACGAGGGCGGCTCCTGGTTCCACCAGCTCGACAAGGACAACAAGGTCATCGGCACCGTCTGGCCCGGCAAGTCCGACCTCTACCATGCCTTCCAGTCCACGCTGATCCCGTTCCTCGACCCGGCGGTCTCCATCGCCACCGCCGTCAAGAACGCCGCCTGATACGTTCGCGACCTATGGTGAAGCCCCTGTCCCGATTGCCCGGGACAGGGGCTTCACCATTTCGATTGGCCGGGCTCGCGGCCAACTTCGCGACCAGACTCGTGACCAGCCTCGACCGGAGTGTCAGTTGAGTGTCAGTTGATAGTGCGGGAGGTACTGTCGCGGACAACCAAACTGGGTGTCAGGATCTTGCGGTTGCCGGAGACCTTCTCCCCCGCGAATATCTTCAGCAGCAGTTTCGCGATCTTCGAGCCGTATTCGCTCGCGTCACGATGCACGGAAGTGATCGATGGATATGCGGCCTCGCATACGAAGCTGTCCTCGAAGCTGACGATCGCGGGCAGGTTGAACGGGTATCGGGGACCTGTCAGCTCACCGACACCCTGCACGGTGCGTTCGTAATTGTCCAGCACATACCATTCGGTGATGGAATGCAGACTCTCGGCGGCCAAGGTCTCGCTTTCGTAGATGAACGCGGTGGGAGGCTGCGGCGATTGCAGCAGGTTCAATGTCATTTCGGACGCCACGCTGGAATCGAAGTAGGTGTAGTCGATATGGATGTCATCAAGACCGTACTTGTTCGCGAATTGCCGGAACGCCGCCTCACGTCCGCGCGAATAGTCCAGTGAGGGGTCGCCGGAGAGGTACGCGATGCGACGATGCCCCATCTTCCGCAGATGCTCGAGGATGGTGTCCATGGTTTTCGAATCGTCGATGGACAGCGAAGGCACCAGATTGTCAGGATCCGGACCGCCGGCCAGCACTGCAGGCAGGCCCAATGCGTTCATCAGCTTCGGCCGCTGGTCATCGACGCGCAGATCGACCAGGATGACACCGTCCACTCGTTTGCGGGAGGCCCAATCCCGGTACACCGCAAGCTCCTCCTTGGCGGATGAGCATGGCCGATAGAGCAGGCCGTAGCCCTTGAGACTCAGCGAAGCCTGCACGCCGGCCATGAAGTGCAGCATGAAGGCTTCCTCGTTGAGCCCCTGCTTGAAACGCGCCGGAGCGAACCCCACGGTCATGGTCTTCGAGGAACCCAGCGCCTGCGCGGCGTATACCGGCTGCCATCCCAACTTCGCAGCGGCCTCTTTGACTCGTTTCTTGGTCTCCGCCGACACCCCTGGCCGATCGTTGATGGCGAAGGACACCGCCGTCGGCGAAATGCCAAGGGCATCGGCGATATCCTTGAGACTCACGCGCGATGAACCGGAGGATAACTGAGATGCCGGCTGCGGCACATGCTCTTGGACGGACTTCATAACTCCCCCGTTCGCTCCGACGTCGATGAGGTCATGGGTCTATGACCTGCACCCGCAACATAGCGGAAGACCAATCATATCTCCAGCAACAATAACTATAAATTGTACCGTATTGCTAAAGCGTTTTAGTATCGCATTCCAATTATTATATGCCCGACGCCTGCGCGCTGTGGCGTATGTGTGTCTCGTATGGAGACACACATACGCAGGAACGACTGACAGGCCCCACATCCGGCAAGGGAACCGGAGGACGCCTAGCATCCCGCTAGAGGGAGACCGCCCTTCGATTTCCTGTCAGACACAGGGCCTGTCAGTCACCGCGAATCACATGCGCTTGCGCACCATGACGACGGCACCGGCAATGACGAGCAGAACCACGGCACCGGCTGCGACGACAGCCACGGAGGCACCGGTATTGACCAGTTTGTCCTTGGATGTGTCAGACGTCTCGGGCTTCTTGCCTGTATCGGTCTCGTCGCTAGGCTTGTCCGGCTTGTCGTCCGTGGCTGGCACCTCCTTGAACTCGACCGTCACACCCTCGCCGATCTCGGCATCGCCGAGTTTGGCCTTGATCGTGTACTTGCCGGCCTTGGCGGACACCACGTTCAGCGTCGAGGCACCGGAGGCGTCAGTTGCGATCGAGGTGTTGCCTTCGGCTGTGGTAACCCCGTCCGGCAGCACGAAAGCGACATCCGTGCCGGTCAACGGGTTGCCGAAGGAGTCCTTGACGGCGGCGGTCACGGTACGCGTGGCCTTGCCATCCGCGGCAGCCTCGCCGTCTACGGCGGTCAGGGTGGACTTTGCGGCATCCGGCTGGGTCGGATCGGCGACGGTGCAACCCTTCGCAATCTCATCGGCCGTCGGGATCTTCACCGGCTCGGTCTTGTTGCCGCTGTAGTCCTCGACCTGCACCCACAGCTCATGGCCGGTCGCAATGCTCTGGGTGTAGGACGCCGGCTTGGTACGGCCTCGGATGATGCCGGTGATCGGCGGGGTCTGCTGTGAATAGGTGTAGGTTGCACCCAGTTCCCTGCTCTGCGCATCGCCGTTCTCGTCGGTCCACTTCTCGGTCATGTACAGGTAACGCCAATCCTGGGTTTGCGGGCGAACCAGCGTCACGCTATCGCCATCCCACGTCACCGAGCATGCCGGGTAGGGCTCGATCGTCGCATCGGCAAAGCTCCCAGTTGCGGTAGCGGCCGCACCACCGGCGTTGTCGACGGTCAGCACATAACGGGAACCATCCACAGGGGCGTTGTCAATGGTCACGTCCGTCTTGTCAGCCGAGATCTTCACCGTTTGGGAGTACGGCTGCGCGGCATAGCGCCACGAACCGGTGTCGGATGCGAGGGTGACGGTCTTCTCGCCAGACACCTGCGGGTTCGTCCAAGAGACCTTGACCTTGCCGTCCTTGCCGGGTTCGACTATCACACCGGACACGGATGCCGCCTCGTTCAGCGGCGCTTCGGCGGCGAGCGAGCGGGAGCCGTCCGCTCCCACGGCGTACAACCTGAGGGTGCCGGTCTTGGCGGGCAGGTGCTTGACGTATAGGGTGTCGTCGTAGCGGCCGCCGAGGAACGTGTCGTCGAGGTAGAGCAGGTAGTTCTTTGTGGTCGAGTAGTCGTCGATATCCCACTTGACGGTAAGCTCGTCGGAATCGGCGTAGGCGCGTTCGACGGCGAAGCCAGTCGGAGTCGCCGGGGTATGCGCCGCCCCATCGCTCACAGTGAGTTTGCCGATGTTCACCTGATAGTTGTCGATGGGGTTTGCACCAGCCTTGACGATCAGACCGAGCGTTGCGATCTTCTTGCCCGCATACTGGGACAGGTCTGCGGTCACGGTCTTCCATCCGTCGGTCTTAGCACCGTCGGCGACATCGACCGGCACGACGGCATTGGTGTCGTCGGCGAAGATCAGCGCGAGCTGCAGCTTAGAGTCATCGGATGAGAGCTTGTTGTACGTCAGATCGATCTTGGTGCCGCCGGTGACGTCCAAGTCGGTCTTGTACAGACGCATCGTGTTGTCGCTGGACAGCTTGCCACTCAGGACGAGCGAATCGCCGCCTTCATAGGCTCCGACCTTGGCATACGTGAAGCGCGGGGCCGCCACGTAGTCGGTACCGTAGTCGAAGTCGGCCTCGAGCGGGTCGGACTTGGCATCGATCCACCACTGCCAGGTCGGCAGGATGTCCTGAAGGTTGATATTGCCCCACTGCTGGTCGCTGGTCTGCTTGCCGCCGTCGCGCCATTCGAGGCCGTGGCCAGTGTTGAATGACGTGGAGAAGACGGTTCCGCCGATGACCGAGCGTTCGGCGATCTGCGAGGCGAAGCCCTTCCATCCGTCGTCGCTCGTGCCGTCGTCAATGTATGGGTCGGCGATGTCGGTGGTATCGGCCTCACCGGTGGATGAACCGGTCCACAGACGGCGTTCGCGGTCGAATACCTGGTTCTGGTACTTGGGATAGACCTTCTTGTCATCACCCAGCTCATGGGAGACGAAGTCGGCGCCAAGTGCGGCGATGCTCACGTACGGCTTGCCGTCGGCGTCCAGATTGACGTTCATATAGTTGGCGTTCGAGGAAATGTTGTCGAATTTCTCTTTTCCTGCCTCGATGCCCGCGAACACCGACGTCTTCGGATCGATGCCGAGGCTGCTGGCATGGTCCGCCGAATCCTTGAGCATATTGCCGCTGAACCAGTAGTTCAGGAAGATGGAATCAGAGACCTTGCCCTTGGCTGCATCCTGCACCCACGGCGAGTTGGCATCGTTGAACATATTCTGGTAGCTCACATAGCCGTCCGGATAGACTGCGGAGTCATACCACTGGATATAGATGCCCTGATCGACGATCTGCTTCATGAAGTCCTGGAACGCCGGGACATCCGCGGCATCAACGTTGGATTCCTGATTGACGAAGTAGCCGTCGAATCCGTAGTATTTGGCGATCTCCACCAGCTTGTCGGCCACAGGGTAGGTGCCGTCGTCGCGTTTGCCCTGCAGCAGGTCCCGGTATGTCTGCTCGCCACGGTCGTTGCCGGAGAAGAATATTGTCGCGATGGACTTCGCGCCGTTCTTGTGGGCGGCGTTCGTGTATGCGGCGTTCGGCAGATTCAGCGTGCCGAACTCGAACCACTTCTGGGTCCAATCGGACTGGGCCTTCTCGTCATACAGACTCTTTGGTGTGTTCGCGGTCGGCTGGCCGTGCCACGTGCCGTAGTAGTCGGTGTACTGCCAGTAGTTGAACAGGTACTGCGAGAACACGTTGTTGTCATGGAAGGATTCGAAGAATGCGTTGCCGTAATCGCCGGCAAGGTTGAACATCTCCGTGTCGGCGGGCAGGTTCGGATCCTTCTGCGTCGCGGCATTGGCGGCGATGCGGGTCTGCAACGGCACACGGGAACGCAGATACTCTGAATCCTTGTCCGCTGCCGGGTTCCAGTTCAGAATTTCCAGACCGGTGTAACCATGCTGATACGGCTGGTTGGCTCCTGCCGCCTGCTCGGGATGGCTGGTATCGGCATACTGGCCGCCCCATGGCATCGTGTCGGTGGCACTCGCCGGAGCCGCCAATGCCGCCAGCGTCGCCATCGACAGCACTGCAGCCAAACCGCTCCGCAGCCATTTCCTGTGTTGGTTCCGGGCGGAGATACGCCCGGCTGGATCGCCTGATGACAATCTCATCTATAATCTCCTTCGTTGTTTCCTTCTATCGGGTGACAACCCGCAGCCTTGCAGGTTGCGCGGATGACGGGCCGATGGCTCGTCATCGGGGGTGTGACGCGGTTCCAGCGCATCACACCCCACATTTTCCGTAGTGCCTTTTGGCCTACTCCAGTGTCACGGTGGCTGAATCGCCCATACCCGCTTCCAACGAACAGGTCACGCGTACCTGGCCATCGCCGGCGTCCCGCAGACGTTCGGAGGGGACGTGGAACGTGATGTCGCGGCGTTCGCCCGCCTCCATCGACACGTATGTCGAGTCGACGAGCATCGCCAAACGTGGGATGCGCCGGCCGCCACTGACGTGCGCGAACAGGTTCACTGCACCGGAAGCGGCACAGGCTCCGGCCGTCGCCGTACCCCGCACGACCAACTCACCTAGATGGGATTGCGCATCCATATGCATATCGTCAAACGCCACTCCTGCCATCGTCCCTGTTCCGAACCCGAAGCTGCGCAGCACAGGCTCGGCTGCGTCCTTGTAGACGTGAGCAGCGCTCTGCCGGTCGTTATACCGCACCGGAATGGCCGCGGGATAGGCTGGCAGCGTCACCGGAAGACGCCCGGGAAGGCCGGCTCCATCGACAAGCACGTCAGCCACTGCCTGCGGACCATACTGGCCGGCGTATCCGGCCCAAATCGTCACTGCGGAGCGCTCCATCACATGGGTCAGCACATGGGCTCTGCCGCAGACCGCCACGGACACGACCGGGGCTGCGGTCAATGCCGTCACTTCGTCCAGCACATCATCCTGACGCCAGGGCAGACGGATATCGGACAGGTCCACGCCTTCACCACAGGTGGCGCCATATTCGGCAACCGCCTTAGCGGCACCGTTGTCGTCGAATTCGCTATCGTAGCTGCGTTCGCTGGTGCTGCCGCAGACGAACACCACGGCCGCCGCCCGCGCCCATTCCGAAGCCGGCACGTCGTTCGTTTTGGCGGCCAGAAGGACCCGATTCTCCCCGAGACGCGCAGCCAGCTGCCGGTATACGCTCGATTGTTCATCGACGGGCAGCGGTGCGGTGTAATCACCCAGGAAACATCCGAAATCGTCAGCGAACGGGCCTGCGACAATCACCGGACCTGCCTGGGCATCGGCCATCAGGGCGCGGATATCCTCAAGCGATGCAGTGGATGAGGGATCATCCAGCAATGTCATCGCCTCGCGAGCCATGCGTTTCGCCTGTTCACGCCCCTGCTGCGTGGCCTGAGCTATGGCGTTGGCGTCCGGCACGGCGATCGAGGCGGCATCGGCACCGTCTTCAGGCAGAAGACCGAACATGTCTTTGAGCTCCAGCACGCGGCGCAATGCCGTGTCGACGGCATCCGACACCTGTTCGTCATCCGCGTATTCCTCAAGGTGGGTGAACCCCTCATCCCATAGGGATACGTCGACGCCGGCGAGCAGCGCGGCGCGCCCTGCGGCGGGAATGGAGCCGGCCATGTCTTCGAGACGGTCCACGGCCAGGCCATCGGCCATCACGATGCCGTCGAATCCGAGTTGGGTCCGCAGATAATCCTTGAGCAACCATGGATTGGCGCAGCATGGCATCGAATCGATATCGTTGTAGGCAGCCATGAAGCCCAGGGCACCGGCGCGCACACCCGCGGCGACTGGCGGCAGATGGATTTCGTGAAGGTCATGAGGGCCCAATACTGCGGATTGCCCGTTGCGGCCGCCAACGGCCTCGCCTTGCGCGGCCAGATGCTTGAGCACCACGGCTACTCCCCCATGGCCCACCTTGGAGCGGCGTTCACCCTGCATGCCCAGCACAATGGCCTCGCACATGCGTTCAGCCATCAGCGGATCCTCGCCGAAGCATTCCTCGCAGCGACCCCATCGCGGATCTCGGGCGATGTCAAGTCCGGAGACCAGCGCGATGTGCACGCCGCTGGCGGCCAGTTCAGCCGCGACCGCCGATTCGGCCTGCCGCACGCCCTCGGGATCGAATGTGGCGCCAAGACCGAGATTCGTCGGCAGTACGGTGCCGCCAAGCGCCTGATGGCCATGCGGCGCCTCTTCGCTCAACAGCACGCCTACGCCATGCGCACCGCGTTCGAGCACGGTGTTCTGAATAAGCGCGACCGCTTCGCCGCGCTCCTCAGGGCGAATGCCGTTGCCCCAATGCTGGCCCGACCACGGGTCGGCGCGCATCAGTCCGTACAGCACTCCAAGACCGCCCCAGCGGTCGATTTCACGTTTGAGCTCATCGGTGGCCACAAGCCTGCCGGACGCGTCCCGGCGCACGGTCTTCCAACCGAGCAGACGCTGGTTGAGCTGTCCGACCTTCTCACGGAAACTCATCGATGCGATCAACCGGTCAATGGACGCTCGACCGTGCCGTCCGTCCACAGCGGCCATGCCGACCTTGCTGGCAGTCATATCTTCCCTTTTCTCTCCATAGTGGCAATCGACCATTCGCTACCTGCAGCATGCGACCGCACGAACACATACACGATCCATCACACTCAAGAACGGTCAGAATATACGAAACCGGCTGTGGAACACCACAGATTCCACAGCCGGCAATCTATCAGTCGACCGATTCGAACGCCGGATCGGAGACCGCAGAATAGAACCGCGCCTTGTACGGCGTCTGGTCACGATACAGTTCGTCAATGCCGCGGCTTTCGAGTTCCTTGGCATCGGCCGCGACTGTGGAGGTGACGATGGTCGGGCGTTTGCCTGCCACCTCCAGCTTCATCCACATGTCGCAGATGGAACCTCCAGGCCCCAAGGTACTGCGGTCGATGGGATTGCCCTGCTCGTCCACGTCCACCACCACGGCGACGGACTTGGATTGCGCCGGCTTGGCATCGCGGTACTGCTTGGCGATGTCGCCGAATTCACGGCCGATAGGCTTGAGCTTGCCGTGCTCGTCGAACAGACCGAGCGAGTATTCGAGCTGCGGGAAGTCCGCCATGTCGGACGGTACGTCGTGCGAGCACCACCATGTGACGCCCCACAGGTTCGAGCAGTCGAGCGCCTTTTCAACGGTGCGTCGGCAGAACTCGGGCGTATCTTCGGTGGCAAGCACGTTTTCGGGCGCGCCCACCTCCTGCAGCCAGACCGGACGGTCGGCAGGACCGAACGCCTTGGCCAGTTCGGCAAGATAGAGCGCATAGGAATAGCACTCCTCGCTCCTGGCTCCATAGCCTTGGGCGATGCCGTTGAACACCCACGAGTGGATAGTGGTCAGATCGCCTTTGGTGGCGGACTGCACCGGAGTGAACGGGTGACCGTCGATGAACCAGACACCGTCATTGACACTGTACAAGGCCAGGTCATCGCCACGCTTGGCGGCCGGCAGCAGCTCGTCGAGCCATTCGCCGATCTGATCGGGTGTGGCGGTCATCTTGGTCGGGTGCGGACGATCGGACAGCTGGTTGACCTCGTTGCCGAGGGTCAAGCCCTTGAACGCCGGTTCCTTGGCCAACGCATCCGCCATGATGGAGATCAGTTCACGTTCCGAAGCCACGGCCTCGGGATCGGTGAACATGTTGCCCTTATGCCATGTCACCAGCCATGAGGGGAGGAAGTCGAAGCTGGAGAGATGGCCTTGGAAAACGTCGACGTAGGCGTCCAGACCATGCTCGCCGGCGATGTGCACCATACGGCACACATCCTCGACGCCCTTCATATTGATCCATGTACGGTTGGGCTGGAGGTACGGCCAGACCGGGAAGATGCGGACATGATCCATGCCCAGATCGCTGATCTGCTTCAGGTCATTGTCGATGCTTTCCCAGTCCGGGTTGAGCCACGAATGGAACCAGCCATGCGAGGGCGTGTAATCAACGCCGAATTTCATGAGAGTATCCTTTCGTGTCAGCCCTTGAGACCGCCCTGTTCCAGTCCGCGGAAGAAGTAACGCTGGAAGCACAGGAAGAAGACGATGATCGGGATGAGGGAGACCAGTGCGCCTGCGGCGATGAGTCGCGGATCCTGGATGAACATGCCCTTGAGCCTGTTCATGCCGAGGGTCAGGGTGTATTTGCTCTCATCGGAGATCGCGATCAACGGCCAGAGGAAGTCGTTCCATGCACCGACGAAGGAGAAGATGCCCACGACGGTCATCGTGCCCTTGACCTGCGGCACACAGATGTGGAAGAATCGCTGCCATAGGCTTGCGCCGTCGACCATGGCCGCCTCCTCAAGTTCCATCGGGATGGATTTGAAGGCGTTGGTCATCAGCAGGATGTTGATGGCGCCGCACAAGCCAGGCAAGGCCACGGCCAGCAACGTGTTCTGCAGATTGATGGCGCGGATGATGAGGAACTGGGAGATCATGACACCTTCGATCGGGATGATCATGGTGCCCATGAACAAGGCGAACACGAACCCGCGGCCACGCCACTTGAGACGTCCGAGTGCATATCCTGCCATCGTGGAGAAGATGATGTTTCCCGCGATGGAGATGATGCACACCACCAGGGTGTTCAGCATGTAATGGAACACCGGCACCTGACGGAAGACGTTGACGTAGTTTTCGATTGTCGGGGTCTTGGGAATCAGGTAGGGAGGCACTGCATAGACGTTGTCCCCCTTGCCCTTGAACGACAGGGACAGCTCCCATACGAACGGTCCGACCAGCATCAGGAAGACCAGCAGCAGAATCACATACTGCACGACCTTGCCCACAGTGACCTTGCTATGATGCCCTTGCATCAGTCCTCACCCCTCTTCTGCACGATCTGCTGGATGATGAGCATGGTGCCCACGATCACCAGCACGACGATGGAGATGGCGCTTGCGTAGCCCGTTCGCGCCTGGATGCCGGTGCCTTCGCGCTTGATGAGCATGGACATGGTCATGTCCATACCGCCGGGGCCTGCAGAACCATTGGTCAACACATAGATTTCGTTGAAGACTCGGAAGGCCGCGATGGTGGAGAGCATCATGATGAGCATCATGGTGGAGCGCACACCCGGCATCGTCACGTAGAGGAACTGGCGAACCGGACCTGCGCCGTCAAGGGATGCTGCCTCATAAAGCGATTCGTCGATGTTGGCCAGTGCGGTCAGGTAGATGACCATGTAGTAGCCGAGGCCGAGCCAGATGGTCACGAACATCGAGCTGAAGAGCACGCCCCAGCGGTCGGTAAGGAATGGAATCGGCTTCGAGATGATCTTCATGGCCTTGAGCATGGAGTTGACCAGACCGGCGGAATCCAGCAGGTTGGTCCAGATCATGCCCACCACCACGGCGGACATCACCACAGGCATGTAGAACGAAGTGCGGAAGAATCCCATGATCCTTGAGTTTCCGCGGACCAGATAGGCCAGGATCAGAGGCAGGATGACCATGAACGGCACCACGCAGATCACATAGAGCGTGGAGTTGAGCAGTGCGGTCAGGAAGTACTCGTCATGGAAGAGCTTGATGAAGTTATCGAATCCGACGAACTTACCCGGACGAAGCAGGGTGGAGTTGGTGAAGGCAAGCCTGAAGGTGTTGAGTGCCGCAAGGACGATGAACACGAACACGATCACGAATGCAGGCAAGACGAACAGGTAGGGGGCAATGATGGTGCCGAAGCTGCGATCCTGCTTCTTGTGATGGGTGCGGTTCATCGGTTCAGGCCGGTCGGAGGCCTTGATGGCCTCCGACCTGTCAGCGGCGAATGCCGCATTGCTCATTGTGCCAGCTTCTCGTTGGCGAACTCGACGGACTTGTCAAGGGCTTCCTTCGGGGTCTGCTTGCCCTGCATGGCGAGCGCGATCTGCTGCTGGAAGTTCTTGTAGCCGTTGTTGTCGGTGAACTCGGCAGGACGGGAGCCGTAGCCGTTCTTGACCTGGTCGAGCGTGATCTTCAGAGCCTTGCCCTCGAGGGTGGACTCGTCGATGTTGGAGAAGTACTCGTCCTCGAGGCCACCCTTGGCGGACGGGAAGACGGAGGCCTGCTTGTCGAAGGCGACCTGGTTCTCGGCGTTAGTCACGAAGCGGGCGAAGTCGATGGCGACGTCGGGGTGCTTGGACTGGGCGCTGATGCCGAGCATCTCGTAGGCGAGGGATGCGGAGCGGCCGTCATCGGAGATACGCGGGCCGACGGCAAGGTGGTCGTACAGGTCCGGGGCGTTCTGCTTGAAGCCTGCTGCGGAGTAGGCGGAACCTGCCATGGCGACGAGGTTGCCACGCTGGAACAGGTCTGCGGCCTGGCTCCAGGAGGAATCCAGCGCCTCCGGCGGGATGCCGCCGGCCTTGTACAGGTCGACGAAGCGGGTCAGCTGCTTGACACCGGCCTCATCGTTGAAGGTGTACTTGCTGTGGTCGGAGTTCATGAAGGACTTGACGCCTGCGGTCAGGAGGTCCTCGGCGTTGTAGCCCATCGTGATACCCAGGTAGATGCCCTTGTCCTTGCAGTTCTTCACGATGGCGTCACCGGCGGCGAAGTACTCGTCCCAGGTGGTGGGGATGTTGTTCGGGTCGAGGCCGCATTCGGACATCAGCTCGGTGTTCCAGTAGGTCGGACCATCGTTGACGTACCACGGAAGACCGTAGGCGCCCTTCTCGATGCCGTTGCCCTGCATGGTGACGGCTTCCCAAGCGCCTTCGTAGTAATCATCCTGCGCGTCCGGGGCTTCCTTGGAGACATCGAGCAGGGCGCCGGCCTTGGCCAGACCGTACAGGATGGAGTTGCCGCCGTCGACGATGTCCGGCAGCTGGCCGGAGGCGGCCTGGCTGGAGAGCTTGTCCTCATAGCCATCGGACGGGGCATCGAGCCACTTGATGGTGACGTCCGGGTGATCCTTCTCGTATGCCTTGATCAGCTCTTCGAAGTACGGGGTGTACTTGTCGTTCTTCAGATTCCAGGTCTGGAAGGAGATCTCCTTCTTACCGCCGTTATCGCTGGAATTGGTGTTGCCGCAAGCGGCCACGGAGACGAGCATCGCGCCTGCACCGAGGATGGCGACGGTCTTCTTCATGGAAAACATGGTGTTTCCTTCTTTCTGTTCCTTAAGAACCCCTCATCCGTCCATGGATGAAGATCCTGTGTTGTGCACCGCTGAATGCCTGTCGACATCCCGAGGATTGCAACTGTTTTAGTTCTCATCGCTGAGACTAAACCGATTTAGTTTCCAGCCCTTCAAGAACCTGTTAACTAAATCGCTTTAGTTAATAAAATAACAACACCGCTGTAACATTGCAAACCCGCAACGCATGCGCGTGTCGCGCACAATGATGGGGCCGCACCCTTACACAAACGCACCCAAGCACAGACAAATGGGGCCCGCCATCGCATATCGCGACAGCGGGCCCCATCATCCCCACGCCCATCAGCGGGAGTTCATGCCCCTACATGACTGCATCCGACTTCATGTCATCGGCGGATACGCAGCGTGGCGAGCTGGAACGGCTGCAACGCCAGCTTCGCACCGTCAACCGGGCACGGGTCATCCGATGCGAACGCGCGCGGCAGATCAGATGGAAGATCGGCGTCCTCCATCACGCTCACCTCCATGACTTCAGCACCGGAAAGCTCATCGGCTACTTGCAGGGAAGCCGTGGCATTGCCGCCCGCAGCCTCATAGAGACGTACAATCACGTCACCGGAACCATCATCGGCGGGTTTGATCCAATCCAGCACGATGGCACCCTGCCGGTCGGCCAGACGGACCAGCGGCGCGAACGCCGGCAGTTCATCCAATACCGGAGCGTTGATCCGGTTCGCCTCGGCAAGCACGGTCTCCATGCCGGCATCGGCGACCACACTCCAAGCGAACGAATGCTCGCCCTGATCCGTGCGGGGGTCCGGATACAGCGGCGCGGAGAGCAACGACAGACGCACCATCGTGCCACGGCCGGCACCATGCGCCGCATCCCCATGAATCGGGCTCACATCGGAGCCGTAGGTGGATGCGTTCACCACGGCTGCGGCGTACCCGGCATCGGCGATACGGACGAACCGGTGCGTGCAGCTCTCGAACTTGGCGTCATCCGAGCGCGTGTTCTTGTTGATCGGGCGTTCGACCATGCCGTACTGGCATTCATACTGGGCGTTAACGGCCTGGACCGTGACCGGGATATCAACCTTGAGGAACTGCTCCTGCGTATGCCAATCCACGTCCGCGGCGAAATCAAGCGTCGCAGAACCGGGACGCAGGGTGATGCTGGTGCGGATCTCGACGTTGTCGGCATGCGTGACGACATGCACCACGGCGCTGCCGTCTTTGGCGACCTCCACGCGCTCCATTTCGGCGTCGGTCAGACCATCGGCGGTCAGGAACGCATCACGCTGGATGTCCCAGGCATCCCAATGGAACGGTTCGTCCTTGAGCAGCTCATAGCGGCCAAGGCGGGTCCCGGACGGCACGAGCTCGCGTTCGCGCGCCTTGTCAATCAGCGACGAGACGGTACCATCGGCCTCCACACGCACGCGCAGCCGTCCATTGTCGAGCACCGTAGCACCCTCTTCGGCCATGACAGTCACCTGAGCGCCGTCTGCGGATCCGTTCGACGCCTCTGCCGCCGGACGCACGGCCCAGGCTTCGCATGCCTGACGTGCGTATGGGGTGATCACCGCATGCTCGACGCTGGCATCGTCCGGCTCCACGACGGCGATGGCGCGCCCGGCTTCATTGGCGATCTGGCGCAATCGCGCGATATCGTGCGCATATTCGGCACGTGTCTGGCGATGCACCCAGGCGATGGCGGAACCGGGAAGAATGTCATGGAACTGGTTCAGCAGCAGCGTCTTCCAGATGCGATCCATTTCTTCACGGGGGTAGGCGTAATCCGGGTTCTTGAGAGCCGCGGCAGTGCACAGATATTCCGTCACACGCAGCATGGACTCCTCTTCGCGGCAGCCGCGTTTCATGTCCTGCTGGGCGGTCAGGGTGCCGCGATGCAGTTCCAGATACAGTTCACCCTTGAATACCGGGGTCTCGCCACGGGCATCGTCGACGATGTCCTTGCGCACACGGTCGAACAAGCGGTCGGGGGTGCCGAACTCGATCTTCGGCGCCCCGGCAAGGTCATGGTCGCGGCGAATGCGTGCGGTCATCTCGCGCGTGGGACCGCCGCCGCCATCACCGAAACCGTACAGCAGAATGGCGTTGCGGGAGAGGTCCTTGTCGAGGAAATTGCGCTGGGAATACTGCAGTTCATGCATGCTCATGGAAGAGCAATAGGTGTCGGAAGGCGGGAAATGCGTGAGGATGCGTGTGCCGTCGATACCCTCCCACATGAAGGAGTGATGCGGGAACTTGGTGGTGTCGTTCCACGAGATCTTCTGCGTCAGGAACCAGTCGAAACCGGCACGACGGGCAATCTGCGGCCAGGAGCCGGTGTAGCCGAAGCTGTCAGGCAGCCAGATGCCGCGAGGATTCACGCCAAGGTGCTGCCGGAAATACCGCTTGCCGAATGTGATCTGACGAATCAACGATTCACCGGAAGGAATCATGTTGTCGGATTCGACCCACATGCCGCCCACCGGGATGAAACGTCCCTCTTTGACACGGTCCATCATGCGCCTGAACAGGTCGGGATGCTCGGCCTCCAGCCATTCATACTGCTGCGCGGAGCTCATCGAGTATGTGAAGTCCGGGTCCTCGTCCATCAGGGCGAGCACGTTAGAGACGGTGCGCGCCACCTTGCGGCGGGTCTCACGCACCGGCCACAGCCAGGCGGAATCGATGTGCGCGTGGCCGATGGCGATGTGGTTGATGGAGCTCGATGCCGCAGGTTCGGCGAGCACCCCGGCCAGCTCCTCACGGGCCGTACCGATGGTGCCGGCGATGTCACGCTCCTCGTAGGCGTTCAGCGAGCGCTGCAATGCCTTGGCGAGCTGCCAGTAGCGCGGATCGTCGTCTTTGAGCTCACGCATGAGCGAGGAGACGGTCTCCAGATCCATGTAGTAGGCGAATGCCTCCCTGTTGAAGGCGGCGACGTCCATGCGGCTCAGCGTGTAGGGGAATTCACGCTTGCCGGTGGCCTTCTCCCCCAGCTCGGTGGGCGAGAACGGCGTAGGGCCTTCCACAAACGGATTGGCGGCGGCTTCGATGTACACGGTGAAATTGCCGTCGGCATCAAGGTCGACCGTGCTGGCACCGTCCTCATAGACCAGAGGAATCCAATGATTCCTAGGATTCGCGGACTTGATGGCCGTGCCGTCTGCACGGTAGACCAGACCTTCGGACTGGAAGCCCGGGCCACGGTAATCAAGCCAGCCGAGATCGACCATGAGTTCGATCTTGCGTCCCTTGACGGCTTCACGGTCGATACGGCCGCTCACCTCGAACCAGGTGGTGCCCCAGGTGGTACCCCATACGCCGGGTATGGGGAAGGGCTGGAAATCGACTTCACCGGCACGTACCTGTGCGAGGAACTCGTCCGAGGGAACCGGCTCGCCGGGATTGTCGAACGAACGTACCGAACACGCCGACAGCGTGGTATGGATATGCGGCTTGAGACGCTGCTGCATCACGCGGTCGCAGCGCTCCAGCTGCTGATTGGGCAGAAGAAACATGAGGTATTGAGCTCCTTTGCTTGTGTGTGTTGTAGGGCTCTGTTAAACCCTCCCCTTGACTCCCTTTGTCAGCGAAGCTGACTTAGGGCAGCCCGTAAGCATATGTCAGAGTCGGTTCAACAGAGCCTTTTGATAGGAGGAGGAAACGATCAGCGACTGATGCGCAGCGTGGCCAGCTGGAACGGGCCCAACGCGAGCGTCGCGCCTTCGGCCTTGCCATCACCATTGTCCTTGAGCGCGGTCGGCAGGTCGGCGGCGATGTCATCGCCTTCCAGAACATTCACCTCGCGTACCGTGGCTCCCCGCAGCGCCGTGGAGACGCGCAGGGCAGCTTCGGCATGACCGCCGGCCGCCTCGTAGACGCGTACGACGAGGTCTCCGGAACCGTCATCCGCCAGCTTCACCCAGTCGATGACGGCCATGCCATCGATCACATCAAGACCGACCAGCGGTTCGATGGCGGGCGCATCGTGGATGATCGGGGCATTGAGCTCGAAAGCCGCATCCACGGTGCGTTCGGCGGTGGCGTCGGCCACCACTGACCAGTCATACTCGTGGGCGCCGAGATCGGTACGCGGATCGGGGAAGGTCGGCGCGGAGACCAGCGACAGCCGGAACATGGTGCCGGCCCCTATGCCGCGTCCGGCATCACCGGCGATCGGAGCCGCGTCGGAGCCGTATACCGAGCCGTTGATCACGGCGACGGCATATCCGGCCTCACGCAGGATGGCGAACCTGTTCGTGCTGCTCTCGAACTTGGCTTCGTCTGAGGCGCTGTTCTTGACGATCGGGCGCGTGACCAGACCGTACTGGCAGTCGTACACCGCGCGGTCGGCGCTGACGGCCAGCGGTACGTCGACCTTGAGGAAACGTTCCTTGGCATGCCAGTCGACCGAGGTATGGAAGTCGAGCTGCTTGGCTCCAGGACGCAGCGTGATCGTCGTGTCGATAACGGTATCGCCTTCGGTGACGTGTACGGTGACCACCGCCGCACCATGGTCGTTGGTCACATCGGCGATGGTGCCCTTCAGCCCCTCCGCCATGAGCAGGGATTCGCGTTCGATCTCCCAGGCATCCCAGACGGCAGGCTCGTCTTTCAGCAGTTCGTAACGGCCCAGACGCGTGCCTTCAGGCACCAGTTCTCGATTGCGCGTCTCATCGATCAGCGAGGAGATGGTGCCGTCCGGCTCGATGACTGCCGAGAGCACACCGTTTGCCATGTTGACACAGCCATCGTCGAGCCGTTCCACCAATACCGGCAAGGACTCGTCTTGCGACGCGACCGGACGAACCTGCCAGGATGCGCCATCCGCGCGATATTGGCTGATGCGCGCCTCCGGCAGCAGATCGGTTTCGGGATCGGCGGCCCGTAGCACGGCGCAAATCTGTTCGGCGATCTCACGCAGACGCTGAATGTCGCGGCGATAATCCTCACGGGCTTCGCGATGCACCCAGGCGATGGAGGAGCCGGGAAGCACATCGTGGAACTGGTTCAGCAGCAGCGTCTTCCAGATGCGATCCATCTCTTCGCGTGGATAGACATAGGACGAATCAGCCAAGGTCGCGGCGGCGCCAAGGTATTCGACGGTGCGCAGCAGCGACTCTTCGGTGCGGCAGCCGCGCTTCATGTCCTGTTGGGCGGTCAGCGTGCCGCGATGCAGTTCCAGATACAGTTCGCCCTTGTAGACGGGCATCTCCGGGCCGGCGTTCTCTTCGATCTGCTCGTGGGCCTTGTCGAAGAACTCGTTCGGGGTCTCGATGCTCACACGGGAGACGCCTTCAAGGTCCTCGTAGCGATGCAGATGCTCCATCATGTCGCGCGTGGGACCGCCGCCGCCATCACCGAAACCGAAGAGCAGGATCGAACGGTCGGCAAGGTCCTTGTCCTGGAAGTTCTTTTCGGCATAATCGAGCTCCTGCACCTTGCACCATGCGGCGTAGGTGTCCGCAGGCGGGAAGTGTGTGAAGATGCGCGAGCCGTCGATGCCCTCCCACATGAAGGAATGATGCGGGAACTTGGTGGTGTCGTTCCACGAGATCTTCTGCGTCAGGAACCACTCGTAGCCGGCACGACGGGCGATCTGCGGCCATGCCCCCGTGTAGCCGAAGCTGTCCGGCAGCCAGATGCCCTTGGGCTCCACACCAAGATGCTCCTTGAAGTAACGTCGCCCGTAGCTGATCTGACGGATCAGGGATTCGCCGGCGGGCAGCATGCCGTCGGCCTCCACCCACATGCCGCCCACCGGGATGAAACGACCTTCGGCGATGCGTCGCTTCATGCGCGCGAAGACATCCGGATGGTCCTCCTCGAGCCATGCGTACTGCTGTGCGGAGCTCATCGCGTATTTGAAGTCTGGATCGGCATCCATCAATGCCAGCGCGTTGGAGACGGTACGCGCCACCTTGCGGCGGGTCTCACGAACCGGCCACAGCCAGGCGGAATCGATGTGCGCGTGGCCAATGGCGCTCACGTTCATCGCCGAGGCGTTCGCATGCTTGGCAAGCACTCCGGCGAGCTGCTCGCGAGCCTGCTCGACCGAATCGAGATGCTGCTCGTCGAAGCTGTTGATGGAACGCTGCAGCGCCTTGGCCAGTTGCCAGTAGCGCGGGGATTGCTTGTCCGCGTATTCCATGAGCTGGGACACCACATCCAGATCGACGGAGTAATCCTCGAAACGCCGGTCGAATTCGGTCAGGTCGGCCGATTTGAACACGTATGGCTCATCCGGCTTGCCGGTGGCGTGATCACCCAACTCGGTCTCGATGAATGGCGGCACGCCGAGGAGCAGAGGATTGCATGCGGCCTCAAGATAGACGGTGAAACCACCATCCTCGGCAATGGGCACCTGCGCATTGCCTTGCTCATCCATGAACGGCACCCAGTGGTTGAGCGGGTGCACGGCCTTGATGGCGGTACCGTCCTCCCGGTAGACCAGTCCCTCGATATGACCGCCACAGGAGTGCGGGTACCAGCCGAGGTCAATCATGAGCTCCAGCGGACGGCCCGGCGTATGGCCCATGGGGACCTTTCCGCTCAGACGGAACCATACCGTTCCCCATGTGGTGCCCCATTCGCTGCCGAGTGTGAATGGCTTGAACGGGATCTCGCCACGATGCAGCTTGCCGAAGAACTCCTGAGTCGGTATCGGCTCGCCGGGGATATCGAACGCCTCCACGTCGAGATGGGCGATGACCGGGTGGATATGCGGGTTCACCCGTTGGCGCAACACTCGTTTGCACCGTTCAAGCTGCTGTTCTGGTTTCAGGAACATCTTGCCTCTTCCCTTGTCCTTGCCGCAAGGTGCGGTCACATCATCGTGCTGCCCTCCGGTGGTTGTGGCGGGCATGCGCTTCCGTCGCGCAAACTAAAGCGCTTTAGTAACATAGTTTGCCATGACGAGCCACAATGTCAAGCCATTCCCCCGACGCGTGTTGTGCACTATGGGGAATTCGCATAGCTCGTCCGGACAGCTGGTTGCCCACATCTTTCGGAAAACCAGTGATTTCGGGTGATAGCCAGTGAAAACGGAAAAGCCGCTCTCCCCTACTGCCGTAAGGGAAAGCGGCTTGTTTCCGCCGAAGCGGATTGGTGGAGGCGCGGGGAATTGAACCCCGGTCGACCAGACCCGGAACACCTACTGCCGCTTGGATTACGCGGCCTCCCCCACTGTTTTTGGGCACATTTTGGGCACATTTTCCAGAATCAGGGAATTCATGGCCGCGCCAACCGCATCCAGATCGTCATCGAACAGGTCCGCATACACGTCCAACGTCATCGACGCGGTCGCATGCCCCAACTGCCTTTGCACCGCCTTCACGTTCGCGCCGGACGCGACCATGAGGCTCGCGGCCGTATGCCGCAGATCGTGCACCGTCATGTCCCCGACGATGCCCGCACGCTTGCGCGCCCAGTAGAACCACGACGACGTGGTGTTCGGCCCGTGCGTGCGCCGCACATACCCGCCGTCCGCGCCGGTGAACACCAGGTCCCCGGCGGACTTGCCGGCGCAGGCGTCCCGCAGCGGGCCGTCCAGCATGGCCGGATAGACGACCTGCCGCCATTTCGCCGACTTCGGCGTATCCACCACGATCCGCCCCCTGACTTCGGTGGCGCTCCTGCGGACCCACAGCCGCCGCCGGCCGAAGTCCACGTCCCCGACCTGCAGGCCCGCCAGCTCCCCCCAACGCAGTCCGGTCAGGCCCAGGACGAGCACGATGGTCCTCTTGTCACGTGAAGCGTCCGCCAGACGCATCAGCTCACCGCACGTGAGATACCGGTGCTCCTTGCGTCGTTTCCTCGGCAGCTCGACGTCGTCGCAGGGGTTTGCGGCGACGAGCCGGTCACGCACGGCCTGCCGCACGATCGCGGAAAGGATGCCGTGGGCGCGCAGCACCACGCTTGCGCTGCACCCCTCGGCGGCCAGTCCGGCCACCCACTCCTGGACCTCGGCGCGGGAGATCGTCGCCAGCCCGCGGCCGCCCCACCGCGGTTCAACCCGATGCCGCCACTCACGTTCCAGCGAGTCGATGTAGCTCGCTTTGCAACGGATCCTCTTCGCGGCGATCCACGCCGGCCACAGCGCGGCGACGGTTCGTCTGCCGGCCTGCGGGTCCACATACGAGCCCTCGGCCTTGGCGACGGTCACATGCTCGGCCGACCAGCGTTCCGCATCCAGCTTGCGGCGGAAACCGCGCTTCTTGGTCTGCGCGCCGTCGGGCTTCCTGTAGCGGACCATGTACCGGGTCTCGCCCCTGCTGGTCAGATACTTGGTGATGTTCGCCATGCCGTCACATCCTTTCTGTCCACAGTTCCTGAAGAATCGTAGATACAGGTGATTTGCACAAATGAGGTATTTCGTGTAAGTTTCTTGCTTTACGCTGTTTGAAAGGAGGCGGCCATGACCATGACCGATACCGGCGTGAAGCCCATCCCGGCATATACGCCGCCAGCCGACGGCAAACCCCGCAGCATGGTGGACGCGAAATGGATGAAGCTGACCCGCAGCGCCCGTCATTACATGGAACGTCGGGCGAAGGCCCGGAAGGAACCCTCCGATGGGCCTGAAGCTCGTCGTTGAACGGGAATGCTCCAGAGACCATCAGACGGCGCTCAGACAGTTCCTCTGCTGCGATCCGGGAGGCTCTGAATGGGCGATGGATCCACAGCGGTACATACGTGAACTCAACGTGCGCAAGACCCCGAAGGGTATCATGCGCACGCTTCTTGTCGTATCCGGTGACGTTCCCCTGCATGATGACGTGGTCGGGTTCTGCGAATACGGAGTCGCCGTGGAGACGACCGACGGACATGAGGGCGTCTACCAGATCTCGTACATCGCCACCGCCCTGAAGGTGCGCGGCACCCATCTTGGTGACACGCTGCTCTCCTCGGTGATCGTGCACCTGCGCGACGACGCCTGGCGTTCCCATCGCACGCCGCTCGTGCTGACCCAGGTGGATCCACGCAACAGGCCCAGTATGGACCTGTTCGCACGATTCGGATTCGTGGATGAGGGCCCGGATCCCGATGATCCGGAATACCACCTGCTGTCCCTGGAGTTCACCCCGCAGGCTCGCGGCGACTACTTCGGCAGCACACTCGCGTTCTTCTAGCATTTCGGTCAGGCTCCGCACCGTCTCGTAGAGTCTCCGCGCATCTGCCCGTAGCTCATGCGTGCCGACCCCATCAATGCGAAAGCCACGACCAATCACCTTTCTTTCCGTCCTAATCGGGAGCTGAACCTAGATTTGACTTCTGGAGTGTCATGTGCAAGATTCGAATCAGCTCATCTACAGGTTGTAGAAGGAGTCTCTAAGGTCGTCCTCATAAGGCGGCCTTTGTTTTATTGGAGGATAATGCTAAAACGCGAATTGTATTCGCGGGTGATTTTCTCGATGCTATGGCTCCGTTCAAGGTGATAGGCGGTAATCAGGACCCAGTAGTCGCTTCTTTTCTCCAGAATGACTAGATATTGCTGATTCGGCAGGTAGATCTTCACCTTCTTGCGGGTTTGCCATACCCAAGGTCTCCCACCCCGATTTTTCGTTTCCCCATCGGCGGCCTCCTATACGGTTCCGTCGTGCAGGCACCGCCGGTATGCGGCCACGACCCATGGGAGCACGTCAAGCTCCCTGGCAAGCGTGACCTCGTTGTCATAGATTCGTTCCGCCGTCGCATATTCGACCTGTGACAGGAGCATGCGCGCAGCGTCCATGTCGGCGCGGAGTTCCACGTAGGCGTCGCATCTGCATCCGCGATCGCAGTGCCGGGCGTGGCTGATCTCATGCGCGAGCACGCAACGGCGTTGCACCGGCGACAGCCCCTCATCAAGGAAGATGATGTTCCTGTCGGCGTCGTACGCGCCCTCCAGCCCGCCGGGAAGGCGCCGCTCCTCGACCCTCGCCCACCTCGCGGCCTCCTCGTACACATTGATCACGGGAGCTCCTCGTATGCTTCCTGTTCGGCCTCGATGTCCCCATGCTTGGCCGCCATCGCGAGGAAATCAGGCTCCGCCGACCCCTCGCGCTCGCGGGCGTCCTGTTCGGCTTGGATGCGTTGGGCCTCGGCGATGATCTCGCGCAGCGTGGCGACGGGGTCCGCATGGCAGACATCACAGATCGCCAGAAACTCAGACAAACGAACCGGTGATTTCTCGCCGTTATGGATGTATCCGACTCTGACATGGCTTACCGTTCCGCCCATGCGCTCGGCGATAACGCGGTATGCGAGACCAGAATCATCGATGATTCTGGCTAATCGGTTCTTTGCGGCGTAATCAATCGCCGTCCATTCAATCTTTGCTGCCATGGCTTAACCCTACGTGTAATCACATGGAGACACGCCGAATTTGTAACGCCTGTAAGCGAGAGCTAACATGTAAGCGTCAGCTACCAAGGAGGTCAGGATGGAAGAGAAAACCAAGGAGACAGAGGTCAAGGCCACGACCACCACGGAGGGCGAGGTGAGGACCTTCACCGCCGAGATGCCGGACGGGACCCAGCTGGTCATCACCAAGCACGCGGACGGCACCTCGACCGTGAGGATCGGCCGCGGCGGCAAGGGCCCCAAGGTCAGGATCAGCGCCAAGGCCAGCGCCGAGGCCTCCGGAGTCCTCGCCTGAGCCACGCGCCGGGCGGCACCCCGTCGCCCGGCCTGTCGTTCATCACATCGTTATCGCAGGAAGGCAGATCATGTCGGATTCGTTGGAGATTCGTGAGCCATCGAAGTACGAGCGCATGGCATCGCACATCGTGCGGGCCACGCGCGACCAGGTGCTGACCACCAAAACCAACTTCACCACCATCGCAGAATCCCTCGGACTCGTACGCCAGACCGTCAGCAAACGACTCGACAGCGACGACCTGCCGTTGAGCATGTTCCTCGCCGCGCAACTCGAATCCGGCGGCGACCCCGCCGCAGTCATCGCCCAGGCGACGGGCTCGCAGGCGCTCGCCGGCAAGGAGGCGGAGTGATGGGTTACGGCGTTTCGATGGAGCGGCTAGTGCTCACAGCTGACGATCTCATCGACTACCTGGTCTCGGTGCATCCCGAGCTCGCTGACCCACGATATGTGGACCTCGATCTCGAACCGTATGGCAAGGCCGTGAAGGAAAGCTGGGTTGAGTTTCCGCTGATGTTCGACGATCTGGTCGACCGTGCGCGATGCATCGAGGCGCAGTACGCGAAAACCAGTTACATGGTCGAACGTGGCGTCGACTATTGCTGCGTCTCCAGACCGAACCGCGACGGCGACATCGTCAGCAGCATGTGCGCAGTGATTGCGAAGGACGATGGTCCGGCCATCATCCTCGACCCGAACCGTCCAATCGTATACGGTCTGGTCCGCGCCAACCCGGAGCGCCCGCTCCGCGACCTCATTGGCGTCCAAAGCTATCTGGTTCGCGTGTTCGGCGATGCCGTTGGCGTTCCCGGCTTCACGGTTGGCCGTCTCGGCCAGCTCGTTGGCACGCTGCGCGAGCTTGTTCGCCTTGCGCGTCTGGACGAGGGCGACAAGGCCGGCGACCGTGCCGAACATTCCGCCGACGGTGCCGAGGCCGGTCCAGAACATGTTCCACCAATCCATGAACCGAATACTACCCGCAGGGAGGCGGCGTGATGGACGATTTCATTAGTTGGACCCCCGCCGTCATCAGCGTCACGGCAGCGCTGGTGTCCACGTCGAACGTGCTGCTACTGACAATCACCGGCGAGGGGCTTCTCGATCGTCTGGATGGTCTGTTTGCGGAGCGTCCAGAGTCCGCCAGGCCCATCGACGGGACTTGCCATGTAACCATAATCCCAAACGGGAATGCTCAAAACACCAACGAAGCATCGTCGGATAATGGCCTCGCTTCTCGGGTACGGGATAGCGGGGCTGTTCCGGAATGCTCCCCTCGATCGCATAGGTCAGACTCACGCGCCGACGCAACCGGGTCGGCTGCTTCGTCCAGATCAGGCGGACCGCGATGACGTCGGCATCATTGCTCCTGAAACCGAGCAGCAGCAGTTCGTCAGTGGACTTCACCTGCGCGATTTTGCTGGGGGTGAGGTATTTCGTGTTCGTTCCATCATCGGTTATTTGCAGGAAGTACGCCGTGCAGCCGTTGCCTTCGACCTCCACGTCATACGCGGCGCCGTCCCCGGAATTGTATATCCCGCAGATGAAGTCAGGCTCTTTCTCCCCGCGACGGGCAAGCCAGCCGGCCAGGCCGGGAACGGTCGCCGACAGCGGGATGTCCGGATCCGTCGAGTGCTTCAGCAACGTCCAATCGGCCTGTGGCCGGTTGCGCCATGGCCACCATACGGATACGACCACGCCGGCGAGGGATACGAGCGCGCCGGCCCACGACGCGATAACGGAACCATCCATGACATGGATTCTATCTGGAAGGAGGACGGCGTGATGGACGTGCATGATTACGGGCGTCACTTCAGCGGCTTCGAGCGGCCGACACGACCGCGCAGGCTCCGCGACCGGTACCCGTACCTGACCGGCCTGCTGTGGCTGACGGTGCTCGCCGGCTCGCTCCTGTGGCTGCTCACCCACGACGGCTGCGCGCACCCCCTGGGCAACACCATCGCACTGATCGTTTACGTGGCGGCGGGCTGCAGGCTCCTCCTTCCATGGATGCTGCGCAAGGTCGGACCGTATCTGACCGAATGATTCTTGCCCGCCTGTTGCTGGTTTTCCTCACGGGCGGACGGCGGTAAAGGAGACCGTAAATCCCAAATAACCGAAAAGTTTTCTTGAACACCGGCGGGAGCGTCTGACTGGGTCAGTGGTTCCGTTCCCGCCACCCTGGGGCCGGCAGGCTAGCCCCCGTCGGAGATCACGTTTCATGTGGCGTGGCAAACGACGGGATGCCGTTCGATTCGGCTCGGTCCACGGGGATCCGCGTCAACGCCACCCGCGACGCCCTTCTTTTTCCCTGATTTCTTCGGGAGGTCGGGGGAACGATGGCCGTCGAGGCCCGTCCGACAAATGCGGGCCGGTGACACGGCCAGCGCGGATCCCGCATAACAGAAAAGGCCCCGGCTGCAACCGGGGCCCCAAGGAAAAACAGGATACCAACAAGGGAAAGGATACCACGATGGAGGGTCTCATGACCATCAGAGAGCTAGCGGCGCATTGCCACCGCTCGTATTCGACGGTGGCGAAATGGTCGAGCGGGCATCTGACCAGCCCGTATCCGGAGCCGGTGCGTGGCGTCAACGGGTGTTTCATGGGCTGGCGTCGCGAGGACATCGAACGCACGGACGAGGCCAACAGGTACAGCCGCGCCGACTATCTGCAGGGGAAGGTGAAACGCCAGTGAGTGACATCGAACTCGTACAGAGACTCAGCAAGGCGCTGCAGCCGGAGTTGGCCGGATTACGGGTCACGCCGAGCGAGACCGCGTTGGAGAGCCTGCTCATGCAGGCTTTGCAGGACTCGCGTCTGAATCTTGAGGACATGGGAGGGAAGGACTGATGGTGCGAATGACGGTGGACATGGCCGCGAAATCGTCCGGCATGTTCGATATTCACCGGTTCAAGGGTTCCGGCACCACGAAACGGTCACGCCATGAGGCGTGGCTGCGGTTCCGCCGATTGGGCGTGGGCGGCTCGGACATGAGCACGATCCTCGGCCTCAACCCGTGGATGACGCCCTACGACCTGTGGTTGGAGAAGACCGGACGGCAGGAGCCCGAGGACATCAGCGGCAAGTGGGCCGTCGTCAAGGGCAACGCGCTCGAGGTGGAGCTTCGCCGCCGTTTCCGTAGACTGCACCCGGAATATCAGGTGATAGACGGCACCGACATCAGCCTCACGTCCAGGGCGCATCCCCTGATGCACGCCTCATTGGACGGTTTCATCTACGATCCGGAATCCGATTCGTGGGGCGTGTTGGAGATCAAGACGGCCGGTGCCATGCGCGGCCGCACGGACTGGCATGACGCCGACGGGAACCTTATCGCCCCCGACTATTACATGGCGCAGGTCACGCATTACATGGCGGTCACCGGGTTCACGTGGGGCTTCTTCTACGCGGACCTCGGCGAGGGCGAGCCGGTGGAGGTGCGCTTCGAACGTGACGAGCAGGACGTGCAGGCGGTCATACAGGCGGCCGAGGAGTTCTGGGGGTTCGTGACCGGCGGAAGGATGCCACGGCTCAAGGGCGTGGACGTGGCGAAGGCGTACCCGGAGCCCACGGAGGGCATCCTGGCCGCCGACGACGATCCCGAACTCGCCTCCCTGATGGCCGAATACGAGCAGGCCAGGCAGCGTGCCATGGAGGCGGCGGACGACGTGAAGCTGCTGCAGGACGCGCTGATCGTGCGCATCGGCGACAGCGAGGGAGTCCGATGCCAGGGGTTCGAGGCCACGTACAAGCCGTTCCACCGGAAGGGCTACACGCGGGAGGTCAAGCCCAGCTCGGGCAGGACGTTCAGATTCAAGCAGTTGAAGGAGAAATGATGCGTTGGAAGGCAATAGCGGGTTTCGATTATTACGAAATATCCGACAGTGGCAAAGTCCGCAGCATCCGTCACAAGGTAACTTGCAAAAACGGTTTTGTGAAGACGGTGCCGGAGAAATATCTGCGCCCAGCCCTAGGCCGGAACGGATACCTCGTTGTCAGTCTTTGGCAGGAAGGCAGGCAATCTATGAGATACCTGCACCGGCTTATCGCCGAAGCGTTTATCGAGAATCCCTGGCATCTGCCGGTGATAAACCACAAGAACGGCGATAAGACCGACAATCACGTAACCAATCTTGAATGGACGACCTATAGCGGGAACAACCGGCATGCGTACAGAACAGGCCTTAAGAAAAAGCCCGTGAAGCTCGGTCCTGAAGAAGTCGCCCTCATTCGCTCGTCAAGCGAGACGGAAATCGAACTGAGCAAAAGATTCGGCGTTTGTACGGCAACCATCCGGGCAGTCAAAAACCATCGATTCGCGTACGCCAAGGAGGCACAGTAATGGGACAACTCGCACGATCCATCCAAAATCGCCAGTTGCAAGCAATGCCAAACGACCAGGAACGGAAGCAGCAGTTCATGACGGCCTTGGAGAAGGCTTGGCCCCGCATCGTGGCATCCATGCCGAAGCATATGACCCCCGATCGCATATTCCAGATGTACCAAAGCACGCTGAGCCGTGAACCCAAACTACGGGAATGCACTCTCAACAGCGTGCTCTCATGTTTCATGAAATGCGCCCAGCTCGGCCTTGAACTGTCAAACGCAGACGGACTCGGCAAAGCGTATATCATCCCGTTCTTCAACAACAAGAACAATGAGATGGAGGCCACATTCCTCATCGGCTACCGAGGCATGCTCCAATTGGCGCGAAATAGCGGGGAAATCAAGAGCATGCAGGCAAAGGCCGTTTATGATGGCGACGAATTCCATTACCAGTTTGGCCTGCATGAGGATCTGGTGCATATTCCCGCCGAGAAACGACCCAGGAACGCGAAACTCACTCATGTGTACTTCATCGCGCTGTTCAAGGACGGAGGCCATCAGCTTGATGTGATGACCAGAGATGAGGTGGACGCCGTCCGCTCCCGCAGCAAGTCAAAGAACAACGGCCCATGGGTGACGGACTACGAGGCCATGGCCATCAAATCCGTAATCCGCAGGGCGTTCAAGATGCTCCCGAACAGTGCCGATGTGAAGGAGGAAGTACAGCAACACGTAGATGCATACACTCCGGACTACTCAGGTATTCTCCCATCCTCACCGGAAGGCTTGCCCGACTCGGACGCCGACGCCCCCGAAGAGCCTTCGGACATTGACGGCGTGCTCGCGGACGGCGGGACGGAACAGCCCGCCGAGGAGCCGGATCCTGTCGAGGTGAAGCGTCGCGACGTGATCCGCCGTTTCCAGCAGTTGGGCGTCACGTCGGACGCGGAGGCGTGCGGGACGATCTCGAAGGTCCTCGGACGCGAGGTGAAGGAGACCGGCGGACTGCCGGAAGCCGATCTCGATGTGGTGCTCGCCCAGTTGAAGGCCAGCGTCAGGGAGGGCGAGTGAGCCATGGGCGTGAACGTGAGCTTCACCGGCAACGTGGGCCGGGATCCGGAGACCAGGGAGTTCGACAACGGGCGTAGCCTGACCACGTTCAGCGTTGGCGTCTCCCAGGGCTACTACGACCAGCAGAACCAATGGCATGACCAGGGCACCATGTGGATCACCGTGGAATGCTCGCCCACGGCCGCAAGACAGCTCCCCTACGTGCATAAGGGCGTGAAGCTGCTCGTCACCGGCCGCCTGTCCCAACGCTTCTACCAGAAGAAGGACGGGGGCCAGGGCAGTGAATTGCGCGTGTACGCGGACGCGATCGGCTTCCTCCACAGGAAGGACGAGCAGCCGCAGACGGGCGGGTTCACGGGAGCCCAACCACAGCAACCGGCCTCCGACCCGTGGGCGGCACCGCAATCGGACACGGAGCCGGAGTTCTGATGCTGCACCTGTACCGCGACGAGGAGCCCGAGGATGTGGAACCCCATTGCCCGATACACGGGTGCAGCCTGTACCCGACACGTCCCATACCATGCCCGCAGTGCGCGGAGGAAGCCGAGGAGGAGTAGACACATGGGCAACCCGAGCAAAAGTAAGGGCACCAGCATGGAGACCTGGACGGTGCGTTACCTCGCGTGGGCGTTGCAGGACACGCGCATCGACCGCATGCCGTTGAAGGGCCGACTCGACGAGGGCGACATCAGCGGCGTCAGGTTCCGGGGCGAACCCGTATGCGTGGAATGCAAGGACACGAAGGAGCCCCAATACCGGGAGCACTGGAGGCAGACATTGGTGGAGATGGCGAACATGGACACCCCGTACGGGGTGCTCGTCAAACACCGGAAGGGCGTCGGCGTGAAAAGCCTCAAGGGCATGGGCTCCCAGATGGCAGTCATGGACGAGGACACCTTCGAACGGTTCCTCACCGGTCTGACGGGCCTGCATGTCGCCGACCTCGCCGAGCTCACGGAACAGCTGCGCGGGGAGGCCAGGCGCGTGCCACGCAACCCGCATCTCGTCTGGCTCCCGTTGGAACGGTTCGCGCTGATCCTCAACGACGGACTCCCCCTGGGGCCGGACACATGACCGGGGCCACGGCGGCGGTCCTCCTGATCGCCGCCACCGTAGTGATCGCATACCTGGGAAGGAGACGCTGATGGCCGGATACGCCAAACTCAGCAACCAGTACTGGCAGGACAAGGACGTGCTCAAACTGCGCCGCCGCAATCCGGCAGCCGCGCTCCTGCACGTCCTCGCCATCAGCTGGTGCTCCGACCACACGTCGGACGGACGCATCGACGAGGACACGCTCCTGTTCGTGCTCGGCGCCACGGACCAGGATGTGGCGGACCTCGTCGCCTCCGGCATGCTCCAGCCAGCCGAAGACGAACCTGGCATGTATGTGCTGCGCTCGTATCTCAAATACCAGAACAGCGCGGAGCAGATCGAGAAGGCGAAGGCCGACGCCGCCGAACGGCAGCGCAACAAAAGAGAGCGTGACAAGGCCGCGAAATCTGACGACAACCGGCCCGTCACGGGCATGTCCGACGACGGCAACGCGACCGTCACGGACATGTCACGCCGTGACAACCGGCCCGTCACGGGCATGTCTTTTAACCAAGAACCAAGAACCAAGAACCAAATAGATTTTTCTAACGAAAAATCTCTCCCCCAAACCCCCTCGCGGGGGCCGAGCGAGAGCCAGGACGAGGAATACCCGCTCGCCTTCGAGCAGTTCTGGGTCACGTATCCGCGCAAGGAGGGCAAACGCAAGGCTCTCGCCGCTTGGAAGCGCGCCCGGAGGAAAACCAACAACACGCTGCTCGTCGCCAAAGCCAGCCTCTACCAGGCCGACCCGAACCGGGACCCCGGTTACACGCTCACCCCCGCGAACTGGCTCGACGGCGAGCATTGGCTCGACGACCCGCTGCCCGAGAAGCGACGGCCCGGCCAACCCGACCCGCAGGCGGAGAAAACCGCCCGATTGCGGGACGTGGACTGGCTGTGCACGCACGTCGACGACCCCGAAGCGCAGGACGCGGCGCTCGAACTGCCCGAAAAATCGCAGGCATTGGCCAGGGCCCGCTACCCGGACGAATGGTACCGGCTCTGGCGTCGCGGCATGAAACGCCGCGAACAGGCGAAACAGCGTGAGGCGAAACAGGAGGCCACGCCATGAGCGAACCGGACGCATGGCAACGCCTGTACGCGCTGTTCTGCCGCAGCCTCTCCTACCGCCAGACGCTCTACCGCTACGACCCGAAATTGTTCAGACGATTCTCGAAAGGGGACATCCCATGGACACTCCCATGAACCACACCGATGACGATCCGCTGATCGGCCAGGCGTTGCAGGCGCTCGCCGACGCGGGCCTCGGCAATGAGTCGCCGGCTGAGGCGTATGTGGCCGGCTGGCTGGACGCGTGGCGGAAGGCCATCGACCTGGTCATGCGCATCGAGGCGAGCATCGACCGGATTCCGCCCACCGAACAGGAGGTCATGCTCGCGGCACAGGCGGCGTACAGGGCGTTCTACGGGCCTGACGCGCCGGCGGCGTCACCACAGGAGATAGATGATTGGCGGCGCATCGCCCATGCGACGCTCACCGCCGTCTCGAACCCGCAGGAGGCGGTCGCATGACACGGCCGAACAGCACGCACGCCACGCGAATCACCAGCGGCGGCAAGACGGCTGGGGCGAAACGGGGCGAGCCACGGCTCACGTCCGCCTACCACAAGAACCCACGGCGGGCGCATGAGGAGCTCGTGGAGATCATGCTCCGGCTCGCCCGCGAGGACAGGAACCGACAAACCAAGGAGGAAACCAAATGAACAAGTGGAACAGTCAGCAGCCGGAACCAGGCACGGACATGCCGATCGCACTGCTCGCGGACGGACGCATGATGGACCTGTCCGGCCGCGCATGCAATCTCGTCGTCCAATTCGTGTACCCCGACGCCATCGGTTGCTCCACCATCGCCGTAATGCACCTGAGGCCAGACGACCAGCTCGCCGACGTGTGCCTCAACAGCGACGTCGGTGAAGTGTCCCGCATCAAGTTTGCGAGGCTCCTCGAGTCCATGGCGAGGAGCCTGCGCCACTACAAGCCCGGACAGGTCGGCATCGACGACATCCCCAAGGAGGAGACGGAATGAGCATCATCAGCGAAGAGGCGGCACGCCGGTATCCGCGTCTCGCCTACCCCGGCTACGAGAACCCCGACCGGGGCGACACGGGCCTGAAAAGCGCGTACACGTCCGACGACATGCAGGAGGCCTACATGCAGGGCGCGCAACGGGATTGGACGGACGCGGAGATCGACGCCGGAGCGGAACGGCTCTTCTACAAGGAATGCAGCGCGTCCGGCCTGTTCTTCAACATCGACTGGGACAGGCTGCCGGAAGGCGGTAAAGCCAAGTATCGGAGCCGCGTGAGAGGAATCCTCGCCGCGATCCATGCCAAGGCCACCCAAGAGGAGGAAACGGAATGAGCGACACGGCGAAGATATTCACCCGCGAGGAGCTGCGGAAGGCGATCTGCTATTGGGCGGACCACATCGCGACGATCTCGCTGAATCCGAACACGCCCGAAGCCTGCGCGGACTACGTGTACGACGAGTACGGCATCGAGACCGACATCAGCCCGTTGAGGGAGGACACGGAATGAGCGTCATGGATGTGGCAGGCGTGATGCTCGTCCTGATCGCCTGCCTCGCGCTCGTCGAACTGCTCGCCATGGCCGGCGCATGGTTCCTCAAACAGACGTTCGACTGGAACCCGCTCGGCACACGCCGCCCCCATAGCACACCGCCCCGGCCCGGTAGGGAGAAAACGGGAGACCCAGAAGGGAGAACCTGGGAGAAAACACCCGTAAACCGTTGGGAGTCCACAGAAAGCAAACGAGAAAGCGTAACCACTTTATGAAACTTCACAGACCATTCCAGGACTGGACGCTAGAGAACTTCGTCGGCCTCCTGTACTTCGTTTTCTGCGCGTTCGCCGTCACCGCGATCATCGGCCTGACCTTCGCGGCAGTCATATCCATGGGCGGGCCCGCGCCCGAGCAGACCGTCACCCATTACGTGGATACGCAGGGTGATGTGAAGCGCCTGTGCCTCGCCTACAAGACCGGCGACCACGTGGACGCGCTCTCCTGCGACCTGATCGACCCGATGACGGGAGACACGGAATGAACGTGAGCGAGAGCATCGACTGGGAGCATACGCCGATCGACATGCTGCATCGGCATCGGTTCATCGCCCGCACGCAGGAGGGGCAGACATTGGATGGCTGGCTCTGCTACGAGTCGAGGACGCCGCATGGCGGCAGCAGCCTGTTCGACTGGGATCACATGACAGAGGTCATCATCCCACGCCGGTACGGACTCAACGTGCTCCACCCGTTTTTCCGGTCCGTCAACGTCCTCAAGGAGATCAGAGTTGGCCGCCAGTAAGGTGAAGCGCGAGCTCGCGGTCAAATGGCACGAACGCGGCTATGACACCGGGTACATCGCCAGGACGCTCGGTTTGCCGGTGGAGGAGGTGCTGGCCATCATCAGCCCGCCCGGACCATCGACGCCTCCGTCGAGACGGTACGGGCCCGAGTTCATCCAACCACCCGCGTTCCCGGATTGACGCAAATGGCGGGCAAATGAGCGGAAGCGTTGGAAACAGGCCGATTCCGACGCTTCCATGTCGTCGGCGGAGCCATGGAGGCAAATAAAAAGCACGGGTAAGAGAAAAACCTCCCGCCCGGAGGCAAGAGGCTTGAGAGAAGAGCAGGAAATCTCCTCAGCCCATCATACCCCGAGCGAGGAAGGGAACGATATTGGACGTCGAACGGTTCAAGGGGTTCAAGCGCGACCTGCATGCGTTGAAGGTGTCATGGCCGGTGCTTGACCTGCTCGCCAACCGGCTGGCCACGATCGGCGTGCCTGCGGGCGGCGGGCACTGCACGCGCGGCATCGAGGCGAGCCCGCTGAACATGGGTGCCTTCCAGCTCGCCCATGACATCGACCTGTTCGCCAACACGCTCGCCCGTCTCATGGGATTGCACGCGCACCACGGCATGAGCGTTCCCGGCATCCTGCAGGGCGTCATCATCAATCTGAACCGTCTGGACCTTCTTCCCGAACCCACGACAGACGGATTCGTCGTCGAGGCTCACGGGCTGGCGGAACGCGCCTCCTACCTGCTGGAGCCGCCCGAGGATACGAAGATGATCGGCTGGTGCCCCGCCTGCTCGCACGAATTGAGGGCAGACAGTCAGGAGCTGGCCGGCGGATACGTGGAATGCCCCAAATGCCATACGACCCACCGCATCAAGGACATCCACCAATTGGACATGCTCCGGTTGAGGCTCAGCGGCGTCAAGGGCACGCCAGCCCAACTGTCCAGGCTGCTGGAGCCGTGGGGCATCGTCATCAAGGCGGCGACGATACGCCAATGGGCGAAACGCAGCATCATCCAACCCGTCGGGACGGACGGCACGGCGCCCGTGTTCCTCATCTGGGACGTATGGCAGGCGCACACCAGACTCGCCGGATACGACCGGGCACGACGCAACGGCATGAAACCGTCGCCAAAACGACGAAAAGCGATAGAACGCGATAGGACCTGATGGAAGCAGGTCCGGGGCCGATGCTCGCCGACTTGCCCTCTTGTCTTCCATAAGATACAATAGGCGTCATGGAGATCAAAACCACCGACGAATTCGACGACTGGCTCAAAACCCTCAAAAACAGCAAGGACCGCAACCGGATCGTCGCACGCATCAGACAATGCGCGCTCGCCGGCAGACCCGTCGGCGACATCAACACCGTAGGCGAAGGGGTCTCCGAGCTCCGCTACCACTTCGGCCCCGGATACCGCGTCTACTTCGCGCAGAAGGCGGACGTGCTCATGCTCCTGCTCGCAGGAGGCACCAAACGCGGCCAACAAGCCGACATCGACCACGCGCACCAACTGTTCAGAACACTCAAGGAGGACCACCAATGGTGAACATCAGGGACTGGGACGCCAGTGAATACCTCACCAGCGAACAGGACGCCATCGACTACCTCGACGCCGTCGCCGAGACCGGCGACCCCAAACTCATGCAGGCCGCCATCGGAGACGTCGCCAAGGCCCGCGGCATGGGCCAGATCGCCAAAGAGGCAGGCGTCGGCCGCGAAAGCCTGTACAAGAGCCTCAGCCGTGACGGCAACCCCAGCTTCGCGACCATCCTCAAGGTCGTCCACGCGCTCGGCGGACGCCTCACCGTCCAACCCGCCTGACCGGCCGGGCTTGACAAACCCGCGACTGTCACGCATACTGTTACTAGATTGGTCATTACCATGCAACGGCGATGACCGGTAAACGGCCGTAACCACACGAGTGTGATGCGGCCGTTTCGCATATGGGCGGCTCCCCGATCGGGCGCAACCGGGTCCAAACCGGATGCGAATCATGTCCGCCCGCCAAGGCTTGCGTGCCCGAGAGGACTAAAGGACGACGCTGTGAAGCGTCGTGACCAGCAAACACCGCCACTGGTCCGCGGCTTCGAATACCGCCCAAGCCACCAAACAAGAGAACGGCGCCCGCGATATGTTTCGCGAGCGCCGTATCCGTTTCAGTCGTCGTCGTTCCTGTGCTTGCGTGGGCGTCCTCCGCCGACGCCGCGGCCGGGCCGGTTGGCGTTCCATTCGTCGATGGTCTCGGGGAGCCAGCCGCGCGTGCGGCCGATGGTTGCGTCCGGCGCCGGCAGGCGCAGGCTGAGCAGTGCGCCCTGCGTGATGCCGAGGTGTTCTGCGACCTGCTTGACGCCGAGGTATTCAGTCGTCATCGCTTCGCCTCCATCCGGCGAACAGTCCGGCCAGACCGGCCGCGATGGCGAACCCTGCCGCCCCATAGGGTGCGTCGGTCAGCGCGAGCATGGCGGATATGACAGCGAACAGCATGCTCGCGACTGCCAGTGTCCTGTTCTTGTTCATGGCGTTCCATGGTCCTCGGGTAGGATTGGTGGAGGGTTCCGGCTAATAGGTCTAGCCGGAACCCTGTTTACTTCTTGCGGCGCTTGCCGCGCTTGGGCTTGTCGTCCTTGCGCAGTCCCAGCCAGATCGTCACCGCGATGCCGACCCAGCTGGTGATGAGCGTCAGCCAATCCTTGAGTTCCGTGTTCACCTCCTTTCCTTGATTGACATATCTATCATATCGCAATAATGATAGATATGCAATGCGTGTGCATTGCGACACGCCTATGTTTTCCAACGATTCCGGGAGGCGAAGTCATGCCGCCCACCATCACCCTGCACATCACCGACCAGTCCGGACGCATCCTGCGCAGCATCGACATACCCGCACCCATGCGAGCCGCATACCCAGAAGGACCCAGCATGTTCGACCCCAACGCATTCGACCGGCTGCTCGACCGCATCACCGAACACATCCACAAGGAGACGGAACAGTGAGCAGAAGAAACCCACGCCGCGCCAACGGATGGCGACGCGACCAGCTGCGCAGGCGCGTGCTCGCCGCCTACGACACATGCGCCATCTGCGGCAAACCGGTCGACAAGACCCTCCGAACACCGCACCCAATGAGCCCGGAAGTCGACGAGATCATCCCGGTCTCACGAGGCGGCGACCCATTGAGCTTCACGAACTGCCGGCTCGTCCACCGCCACTGCAACCGCCTGAAAAGCAACAAAAGCGACGCATACGCGCGAGCCCAACTCGAACACAAACCAACGCCATCAACCACGTCGCTCCCATTGACGACCAGCGGCGACTGGTAACCCCAGGGGGGAGCCACCCCCACCCGGCCTTTTGAGCCACCTCGGGTGCAGGGCCGTTCTCTCCCCGGCGTTTACGTTCCGTCACCTTGGTGACGGTAATCATTGGAGGTGACTGTAATCATGGCCGCCAGACACTGCAAATACTGTGGCAAGCCTCTGCCGGCGAGCGTCACCGCGCGTTGTGAGTACTGTCCTGGCGGTACGTGCCGCAAGATGGCGTACAAGAGACGCAAGGCCACGGCGGATCCCGTTCGCCCCGGCAAACAGCCGGATAAAAGGGAGGCGGCATCGAAGCCGCCGCCGTCCATCGACCGGCGCGAGTTCGACCGGATGATGGATGGAAGCATGGAGGACGAGCTGCGGCACGTGCGAGACCGGTTGAAGGCGTATGTGGATGATCCGGACACGCCGGCGAACGCGATGCCGAACATCGTCGCCAAATACCTCGCCGTGTGCGAGAAACTGCATAGTCTGTCCGGTGGTGATCCGCTGGCCGGACTGCTCGACGAACAGGAGGTGGGCGAGGATGCCGGAGCGTCGGTTGTCTGAGATCGCTGTCCACTTGGTCCGGCCGTCCGGTATCGTCGGCTCGGATTTCACCGTGTTGAACAAGGTCGCCGTCAAGGCGGGCATCTCGTATGACCTGTGGCAGCAGGGGCTGCTGTATCTGATGCTCGCGAAACGCGAGGATGGAAAGTACGCGTGCGGGGAGGGCGGCACCGTCGTCTCCAGTTGCCGGCAGATCGGCAAGACGTTCACGATCGGCACGGCGATGTTCCTCCTCGCGATCCTGCGCAAGGGGTTGAAGGTCATCTGGACCGCGCATCACACGCGCACGTCGGATGAGACGTTCGCCGACCTGTGCGACATCGCCAGGAACCGGGTGCTCGGCGGCTACGTGGAACGCATACGCCGCGCCAACGGCCAGCAGGAGATCGCGTTCCGCAACGGCAGCCGCATCATGTTCGGCGCACGTGAGAACGGGTTCGGCCGAGGCCTGCACAGCGTGGACGTGGAGGTGTTCGACGAGGCGCAGATCCTGACCGTGCGAGCGTTGGACAACATGATCCCCATCGTCAACGTGAGCCCGAACCCGCTCGTCGTGTTCTTGGGCAACCCGCCCAAGCCCGGCGACCAGTCGGAGGCGTTCGAAGAGAAACGCCGCAACGCGCTCAACGGGACGGACGGCATGGTGTACGTGGAACTGTCGGCGGACCGGGACACGGACCCCGACGACCGCGAGCAATGGGCGAAGGCCAACCCGAGCTATCCGAAACGCACGTCGGAGACCGCGATCCTCAGGATGCGCAACCTGCTGTCGGAGGATTCGTTCCGCCGTGAGGCGCTGGGCGTGTGGGATGAGACCGTCTCGCATACGGCCATCGACCCGGAGCAGTGGAAGCAGGCCGCCATCGACGGCCCGGTCTCCCCCGCCCGAACCGATCTGGTCGGCTACGCGATCGACATGAGCCCCGACCGGAGCACGCTCGCCATCGGCGGCGCGGTCAGACATGCGGACGGTTCGGCGCACGTCGAGCTGCGCGAGTTCGAATCCACGAAATCCAAGGGCACTGCGTGGGCGGTGGACTACATCGCCGAACACTGGCCCCGCGCCGCATCCGTGGTCATCGACGGCCAATCCCCGGCCATGGCGCTCCTGCCCGACCTCAAGGCGCGGCACGTGAGAGTGATCGTCACGAACGCGGGCGACATGGGCCGCGCCTGCGGGCGCCTGCTCGACATGCTGCGCGACCACAAGCTCACCCACCTGCCCGACAGCGAACAGCCAGCGCTCGCGCAGGCGGTCGCCAACGCCACCACCCGCAATATCGGCCAGTCGGGCGCGTTCGGCTGGAACAAGACCGGCAACGACATCGACATCAGCCCACTGGTTGCCGTCACACTCGCCTTGTACGGCACCTACATCACGAAACGCAACCCCAACCGAAGACAGGAGGTGATGGTCTGACATGACCGACCTTTCCATAGCCTCCGGAACCCCATACCTCAACACCGCCGGCTCGCTGATCAGTCGCATCAGGGGCGTGCCGGACGACGACATGCGCACCATCCGCCGCCTGTTGAAGGTCTGGCGCGACCACTACGCGCGCAACCTTCTGCGCAGCGCGTTCTACGACGGCAGGCAACGGTTCAACAACCTCGGCATCAGCATCCCGAACATCGTGGCCGCCAAGGCCGGCGTCGTGGTCGGATGGCCGCAGAAAAGCGTGCGTGCCCTGGCCGACAAAAGCGTGTTCGAGGGATTCGAGACGCCCGACGGCGACCCGAACGGCATCGGGCGCATCGTCATGGACAACGCCTTGACCGACACGATGGGCGAGGCCATCATCAGCTGCTACAAGCATTCCTGCTCGTTCCTGACCATCGACTACGATCCCGACGACCCATCTGGGGAGCGCATCCTCGTCATCCCGCGTTCGGCGGACTGGTCCGCCGCGATCTGGGACAACACGCGCCACCGGATCGCCGCCGCCCTGACCATCACCGACAACGACCAGTACGGGAACATGACCATGTTCAACGCGTGGCTGCCCGGCCGCAACTACGCATGCCGGCGCGACACGGGCGGCTGGAAGGCGGAACGCCAGGACAACCGGCTCGACCGCGTCAGCGTGGTGCCCATCGTCTACGACCGGGGCGACCGGCCGTTCGGCCACAGCCGCATCAACCGCACGCTCATGAACCTGACCGACATGGCCATGCGCACCATGGTGCGCATGGAGGCGTCCGCCGAGTTCTACTCGGTGCCGAAGATCTGGTTCCTCGGACTCAACCGTGACGCGTTCAGCAAAGACACCTGGTCCAGCCTCGTGTCCAGCATCAACGCGGTGTCCCGTGACGAGAATGGGGACATCCCCACGCTCCAGCAGGTCACGCAGGCATCCATGCAGCCACACGGCGACATGTTGGAGACCATCGCCATGCTCGCCAGTGCGGAGACCGGCATCCCCGCCGAACAGCTCGGCATCCGCCTGACCAACCCCACCAGCGCGGAGGCCCTGGCTGCGGCTGAGGACCAGCTGACCCGCATCGCGGACCGGCAGAACCGCGCGTTCGGCATCCAACTGATGAACGCGATGAGCATGGCCGTCCAACTGCGCGACAACACGGCCAATCCACCCGACCTGGCTGGAATACGACCATTGTGGGCGCCGACCCGCGTCGTGTCCGAGGCGGCACGCGCCGACTACTACACGAAGGTCGCCGGAGCCAACCCTACGTGGGCCGACTCCGACGTAGGCCTGAGCAAGCTCGGCCTGAATGCCGACGAACTCAGGAGCTTCCGTGCCTACCAGCAGCGCATGAGGGCCCAAGAGCACATTGATCAGATACGCCAACAGGCAGCCATAAGCAGGCAGGGAGGTTCCGATGTCCAATCCGAACCTGCCTCCACTGTCGGACAGCAGCCGCAAGGAACTGGAAACGGTTCTGGATCGGCTGACCAAGGCGTACCAGTCGAGTCTGGAGATGCTGGCCGATGAGGCGGCGGACGCCATCGAATACGCTTACGGCCGTGCGGACGCCGACCTGACCGGGATCATGCGCGACTACGCGCGCGACGCCAGCCAGCAGGCGGACGACTACTACAACGCCGTCCGCAAGGCCTACGAGAACGCTTACGGCTACACGTTGGAGGACTATGCCACCAGCGGCGTCTACGACCCCGATTTTACGCTCTACCGCATGGTTGGCGGCTTCAACGGCGGCGACTGGAACGGTCTGAACTACACGCAGCTGAAGAACGGCCAATCCCGCGCAGGCCTGACCGTGGACGACCTGTGGCCCAGCTTGAGGAACATGGACGACGCGATGCAATGGGCCGCCGACATGGTGCGCGCCTCCGCACGCTACACCATGGAACGCGACATCGCCGACGACCCCACCGGCCCCCGCTGGGCGCGCGTCACCGGAGGCGCGAAGCCATGCGCGTTCTGCGTCATGCTCGCCGGCCGCGGCTTCGTCTACCACAGCAAGGAAAAAGCCAAATTCGGCGCCAGTTTCCACGACGGGAAATGCCACTGCACCGCCATCCCCGGATGGAAGGACGACGTGCTCACCCCCAGCCAGCAGGAATGCAAGAGCATGTATCAGGCAGGCAAAGCGGCTGCCGGGGAGAACGCGCCACGCAACGCCGAGCTCGCCGCCATGCGCCGCCTCTACGCCGACAAACTCAGTGACGGCGTCACCCCGACACCGGACATCCGATGGAGCCATAATGCAATCAGGCCGACAGAGTCCGAACTCGCTAGGCTGTCCGACTTCACCGTGCGCATGCCATGGGATAGATACACCCCCGAACAGAAACAGAGAGTATTGCGTGGTTGGACCGATGGCACATTCAAAGAAACCAATAATGCGTTATTCGGTAATATCAAGACGACCGATGTGATTGGCAAACGCATCGAAGTTATCGACGAGATCTTGACCGACCACTATACGCACCGGCAATTCACCGTAGACCGCTATATGCGACTGGATGTCTTCGGCATAGATAGCCTGAACGAACTGGCGACGATTCCACTCGGCAAGATTGTCCAACACCATGGGTACATGGCGACTTCCCTCCTCGAGGGAGGCGTCAAAGTCGAGATGGACGGAGCCAGAGTCTCCACACGAATTCTGCTTCCTCCGGGGGCCAACGCCGTGTATCTCGAACCGATCACCAAGAAGAAGGGGCAGGATGAGATACTCCTTCCACGAGGGGGCTATCTGCAATTCGAAGGCTTTGGACGGCAGAAAAATGGCGAACCTATAATTTATGCGAGATTGGTATGATTAAACCATGAACGAACGCTTCGTGACGACACCGGATCAGGTCACCATCGTGACCGATCCCGAGCTCATCGCGCAGATTCACGCCAGAACGGGATTCATACCCCCATCGGCTGAGGAACAGGAGTGGATTTCTCGCGAGGGAAAGAAACGCTGGTCAGTCGGAGATTATGTATCCTCCGATGAACTTCGTGCCGAATATGCGCGTAAGAAGGATCTCGGCCAGCTTTAGGAAAAGGACTCCCATGCGTCGTGATCTTGATTTGGTGCGTTCGATCCTGAAGACGTGCGCGGATGCTTCCGGTCCGGTGGATGCGCATGCGTTCACGGATGACGCGCACCCATTCGAACTGGTCGCCTATCATGTGCGTATCATGCAGGAGGCCGGACTGGTCGAGGCGTCGCTGCTGCGCGAGGCAGGCGGTTCGGTCGTCCATGCCACGGTCGGCCCGCTCACGTGGGCCGGCAACGATTTCCTTGACGCGGTGCGCTCGGAGTCGATCTGGTCGAAGACCAAGAAGACGATCATGACCACGATCGGCAGCGCATCGTTCGAGATCGTCAAGGCGGTCGCCATCAAAGCCGCCTCCGACGCACTCGGACTCTGACCCTTAAACCTCTTTTTTTCTTGACCACCCGCACGGGTGGTTTTTTTATGCCCGAAACGGGCCCGTATCAACCCATTTAGGAGGAACCATATGGCCGAGGAAGCCAACAACACCACCCCGTCTCAGGAGGCGACGGAGCCGCACGGCGAAGCGCAGACGACGGACTGGGAGGCGAAGTACCGGGAGGCGGTCTCGCATTCTCGCAAGTGGGAGCAGCGCGCGAAGGACAACAGCGCTGCCGCCGCGGAACTGGAGAAGCTCAAGGAATCAAGCCTGAGCGAAGCGGAGAAGACCGCGAAGCGTCTCAAGGAGCTCGAATCCGAGAACGCGGCCATGAAGGCGGAGAGGCAGCATGCCGAGTGGGCAGCGCAGGTGTCGAAGGACACGGGCGTGCCCGCGGACCTGCTGCACGGCGACAGCCTCGAGGCCATGGGCGAGTACGCGAAGAAGCTCGACCAGTGGGCGCATCCCAAGCCCAAAGGCATGCCCAACCAGGGCGGCAAGCCGGATCATCCCGCCAAGGGACAGGAGACCCGCGACTTCGTCAACCGCATCTTCTCCGACTGACCTCCTACCAAGCAACCACATCCCAATCCCATTCCCGAAAGGAAACGAACCATCATGGCAATGACATTGGAGAAACTGCCCCTGCCCAGGGAGCTCGCCACCGCGGTGGTCAACAAGGCCAAGGACACGAGCACCATCGCCGCGCTCAGCCCGTCCAGCCCGATGATCTTCACCGACAAGGACTTCCTCATGTTCAACGGCAAGAGCGAGGCCGAGGTCGTGGCCGAAGGCCAGTCCAAGGGCTCATACGAGCAGGACACCACCACCGTGAGCGCGAAACGCTTCAAGGTGCAGACCACCACGCGCGTCACCAACGAGCTCCAGTGGGCCGACGAGGACAACCGCACGCAGATCATCGAGGCGATCCAGCTCGACCAGGCCGCCGCCATCGGCCGCGCCCTCGACTACGTGATATACCACGCCGTCAACCCCAAGGACGGCGAACCCCTCACCGGCTACGACGCGCTGACCGCAGGGGCCGTGCAGGTGCCCGCCGGCGACGACGAGATCGCGAACGTGGACGCTCTGGCCGACGCGCTCAACCAGACGTATGACGTCAACGGCGTCGCCCTGTCGCGCACGTGGGCGTCCCGCCTGCGCAAGGTGCGCGTCCCGTCCACCGGCATGCGCTTCTATCCGGAGATTCCGCTCAACCTTCAGGCCGGCAGCCTGGATGGCATCACCGCCGCCACGTCCGGCACGGTCAACGGCACCAAGGCCAAGACGCCGACCGGCGTGCTCGCCCTCATGGGCGACTTCAGCCTGATCAAATGGGGCATGGTGCGCGACATGTTCGCCACGGTCATCCCCTACGGCGACCCGGACCATGCGGGCACCGACCTGCAGAACGTGAACATGGTCGCCTACCGCACTGAGGCCGTGTTCGCGTACGCCGTCCTCGATCCCAAGGGATTCGCGGTCCTCAAGACCCCGGCCGGAGAGGGGGCGTGATGGGCTTCCCCGTGCAGAACCTCATCGTCCAGAAACGCACCGCCAAACACAAGGCCGGCCCCCTGGACGCTCCCGTTGCCCTCTACAACCCGGACGGCACCCCGTTCAAGGCCGGCTCCGATGCGCCGACGACGATCCCGCAGGGGGCGCTCGTCCCCGGCGCGGGCATCGACCTCGTGCGAGACCAGGATTCCGGCGTGATCACCGCGAGCGTGAAGGCGAAGGGCATCACGGCGGGCATGCTCGCCGACGGGGTCGCCGTCTCCGGGCCGAAGGGCGACAAGGGCGATCCGGGTACCCCCGGCGCGAAGGGCGCGACCGGGGCTCCCGGCCCTGCGGGCAAGTCCGTGACCAAGCTCGCCCTGACCACGGATGCTGCGGGCAAGGTGACCGGCGGCACCGTCACGTTCAGCGACGACACCACCGCACAGGTCACCGTGACCACGGCCACGGCTCCGGCCGGCGACCAGCCGGCGGACCAGCCGTCCGCCATCGGATAACCGGGAGGAGGCGGCATATGGCCGACGACGAGACCAATCCGGAGCCGGCGCCGTTCGCCACCCACGTGGAACTGGAGGCCCGCTGGCATCGGCTCACCGACGCGGAACGTGTGCAGGCGGACGAGCTGCTCAAGGACGCGAGCGAGATCATCCGCAACCACGTGGCCCGCTATCCGGAGACACAGGACCCCGCATGGTGGACGGCTCACCGGCGGGGCCTGCAGCTCGTGGCCTGCCAGATGACGCGCACCGCAATGGAACAGCAGGTCGCCGGCGGGCCCACCGGCGTCACGCAGACGACCGAGACCACGGGCCCGTTCTCCAACTCCTACAGTTGGGCGAGCCCGGACGGCTACCTGCGGTGGAACGACGGTTTCCTGCGCGCCCTCGGCCTGGGAGGGCAGCGCATGTTCAGCATCGACATGACGGACGGGAGCATGAACGCATGACGGGCGAACCACTGGAGACGGTCGAATTCCGTCGAGCCGCGGTCTCGACGGTCCAAGGCAGGCGCGTCGCCGGCGAACCCGTCCCGCTCGGCATCCTGCGCGTGCTCGCCGCCCCGGACCATGCGCAACGCTCCACCGACGTGGCCCGCGCGGTGACGCCGGCCGCCTTCGACCTGTACGCGCGCGGCCGTCCGCCGTTCGACGTGCACGCGGGCGATCAGGCCGTCCTGCGCGGCATGACGTTCACCGTGACGCGGGAGCCGGAACTGTGGGCGCGCGACGGCACCGTCATCGGCGTGCAATACCGGATCGAACGAGAGGAGGACGCATGAGCCGCAACGTGAAGGTCGTGCTCAACCGCAAGAACGTGTCCAAACAGCTCCTGCACAACAGGCAGCTGCTCGACGACGTGCAGGAGCAGGTCGAGGGCATGGCGCAGGTGCACCCGTCCATCAAGGTGTACCGCAACGAGGACGGCGAACGCGGCAACGTGGTCGCCACCATCCCCATGCAGGTCGAACGCAAGCATCGCGGCCTGATGAAGGACATGCTCGGGAAGGTGCGGATATGACGCCCTCCTTTCCGGGCGCGGACCCCTCGGACATGCTGTTCCGGCTGCTCTCCGCCGCATTGCCCGGCGTCGATGTCGGCTGGGACATGCCCTCCGGCGATGGTCCGAAATGCCTGATCATCCTTTCCCCCGGCACCTGCCCCACACCCATCACCCAGCATATGACCGTCAGCCTGTCCTGCTACGCGACCCAGCCGGACGGCTCGTGCGATTGGGTCGCGGCCGCAGGCATGTTCTCCGATGGGGTGCGTGCGCTGCTGTCCCACAGAAAGACCAGGCCGCTCGTGGACGCGGCCATCCAATCCGGGCCGATCCGCCGGCATGACGGACAGCTCGGCATCGACTATGCGTATGGCGAGGTCCTGCTGACCGTCGCCACACGATGAACGTTTCCCACTGAAAGGACATCATCATGGCAAACAATCTGGAAACCAGCCTGCTCGCCGCCGGAGCCACCGGACTCGAGTTCGTGTACAACGGCAACAACAGCGACCTCGTCCGTCTCATCAAGGAGGCGGCGATCTTCAAATACCCGCTCGCCGAGAACCTGACGTTCGGCCCCAACTGGAGGCCCGCGGAAGGCAAGGAGCCTTTGGGCTACTTCAGCGAGGACGGCATCACCATCCACCCCGAGGCCGGGGACTCGAACGACTTCACCGCGCACAACGGCAACACGGTCGTCTCCTGGAATTCGGGCGGCTACTGGACGGTGCAGTTCGCCGGCCTCGAATCGAAGAAGGAGATCGTGGAGACCTACTTCGACGCCACGCTCGACGCCGAGGGAGGCCTGACCGTCAGCGCCGCGGACTGCAACACGTTCGCCCAGTACGTGGTCGCGGGCCTGAGCCAGAACGACGACCTCATCCTCCTGCACTTCCCCAAGGCGAAGGTCGGCGAACGCGACGACATCACGTGGAACGTGAGCAACCTGCAGAACTTCGGCATGACGCTGCGCACCTACAAGGACTCCGCGGCCCACCCGTACTTCATGAAGGCGTACGGCTTCGCCAAGACCGCGTGAGAGGAGACGACATGACCGCCGAATACACGCAGATCACCCCCGAACTCGTCACCGACCAGTCCGATTCGAAGCCGGTGCACATCCAGTACGGCGACGTGAAGCTGGACCTGCCCCGCCTCGACGACTCACGCCATGTGCCGCTCGCGGTGCTCACCGTAGGCATGACCGCGATCAGCCGCGGATGGGACAACCTCGACGAGGACGAGAAGATCGGGCTCCTGTCCGTGCTCCTCGCCTATCTGACGCGCGAATACCCGCGTCTGGAACGCGAGCTCGACCGCAAGAGCGGCGACAAGATCAAGGATGTCGGACGCATCATCGACGCGTGGGCCAAGGCGTCCTCCACCGACCCAAAATCCTGATCCTCCTTCACCTGTGGTGGACGAGGCGCCCGGCGATCCAATGCGACTGGTGCCTCGTCTGGGGCGGCCCGTGGGACCCGGAACTGCTGCCCGCCTACGCGGCGTGGCCCATGTTCCGGGAGATTCTCATGGACCGTTCCAGCCGCAGCTTCGCCGCGTTGGCCGGATGGTCGTTCATCCCCGACCCGGCCGACAAGTACATCCATGCAGCCAGCCAGACCACGAGGATGCGCAGACGTCCGGCTTGGGAGAAGCCCGATCCGCTCACCATGCCATCCGCGCCGGGCGCCCATACGGCGGCCGTCCACGACGAGGCCCTGCGCGACAGGCTCAACGCACGTCTCGGCATCACGTCCGACCAGAGAGGAGCCTGACCCATGGCGAAGGAGCTCGGCACCGGCTACATCATCATCAGCCCCTCCACCAAGGGCTTGGGCAAGGCCATCGAGGGAAGCATCGGCGACGCCACGACAAGCGGCGTGAAGACCGCCGGCTCCACGATCCTGAGCCGTGTCGGCGGCGCGTTCAAGACGGTCGGCAATATCGGCGTGACAGCGGTAGGCGCCGTCACCGGCGCGATCGTCGGACTGGCCGCGAAGGGCGGCTTCGACCGTGCGCTGAACATCGAACGCGCCCAGACCAAGCTCAAGGCGCTCGGCCATGACACGAAAAGCGTTGACGGCATCATGTCCGACGCGCTCGCAAGCGTCAAGGGCACCGCCTATGGTTTGGGCGACGCGGCCAGCGTCGCCGCAAGCCTGGTCGCCTCCGGCATCAGGCAGGGCGACGAGCTCGCCGGCGTCCTGTCCACCGTGGGCGACGTGGCGCAGGTGTCCGGCCGCAGCTTCACTGACATGGGCCTGATCTTCCAGCAGGTCGCCGCCAAGGGCAAGCTGCAGGGCGACGAGATGCTGCAGCTCATGCAGTCCGGCATCCCCGTCCTCCAATACCTGGCCGACCATTTCGGCATCACAGCCGCCGAAGCGCAGGACATGGTCTCCGACGGCAAGGTCAGCTTCGCGGACTTCGAGGCCGCGATGCGCGAACACCTCGGCGGGGCCGCCCAATCCGCAGGCGAAAGCTTCGACGGAGCGATGGGCAACATCAGGGCGGCCTTGTCCCGTCTGGGCGAGACCATCGCCACACCCGTCATCAACGGGCTGACCAGCATGGCCAACCAGGCCATCCCCATCATCGACGATTTCACCGCCCAGGCGAAACCCGCGTTGGAAGGCGTGGGCAAAGCGCTGGGCGACGGCCTGTCCAACGCGATCCCCACCGCACTGAGCCTCCTCGAACAGCTCAAAAGCGCCCTGCAGTGGTACGTGGACAATTCAGCCGCGGTCAACGCCGCGCTCATCACCGTCGCGGGAGGATTCGCCGCGATCAAGGCGTACACGGCCCTGGCCAGCGGGCTCGGCGCGCTCGCCGGCGCCATGGACCTCGTCAAGGCGTCTGCGGACGGTCTGAGCGCCGCGATCATCATCGGCCCGGAACTCGGCGGCACTGTCGCCCGTCTTGGTGAGTACGCGCGCAACCTGACTTTGGTGGCCAATGCGCAGAATGCCGCGCGGAGCATGTCCGGCATGCTGTCATCGTTGAAGGGCGCGGCAACAGCTCTCGGCGGGGCCTTGTCGGGCACTGTCGGCGTATGGGGTCTGGTCGCGGCCGGCGTGGCCGCCCTTGCCGCGGGCCTCGCGTATTTCTTCACGCAGACCGAGACCGGCAAGGCCGCATGGCAGTCGTTCATGGACTTCCTGCAGCCGTTGTGGGAGTCCGTGCAAGCCGCATGGCAACAGGCGTTGCCCGTCCTTCAAGGCCTTGTGGACTCGCTCGGACAGGCGTTCACCGGCATGTTGGACGCTGCCGCGCCCGTCCTCCAGAGCCTCGGCGAATGGTTCATGAAGGCGTTGGAGCCGATCAAAGCGAACCTGCCCGCGCTCATGGACGCGTTCGGCCAGCTCGGCACGGCGTTGGGTGACGCGTTCACGCAGGTCATGCCCGTCGTGCAGGATTCGATCTCGCAGATCATGGACGCGTTCAACCAGCTCGCCCCGGTGTTCGGCCAGCTCGTCGAATCCATCGGCCCGCTCGTCACCACGCTCGTGGATGCTCTCGCACCGATCATCCCGGTTATCGTGGGCGCGTTGGCCATGCTCATGCCGGTCATCTCGCAGATCGTCACCATGATCGCGTCCATGCTCATGCCGGTCATCTCGCAGGTCGTCACCATGATCGCCGCGTTCCTGCCCGTGATCATCCAGATCGTGACCACGCTGGTCGGCATGCTCGTTCCGGTCATCACCGCGATCGTGCAACTCGTCACCGCGATGATCCCGGTCATCACGCAGGTCATCACCACCATCATCAGCGTCCTAACCCCGGTCATCACCGCGATCATCGGCGCCATCCAAGGCGTCCTGACCGTGTTGACAGGCGTGATCACGTTCCTCACCGGAGTGTTCTCCGGCAACTGGCAGCAGGCATGGGACGGCATCAAACAGGTGTTCTCCGGCGTCTGGCAGGCAGTCAAAAGCGTGTTCACAGGCATCTGGGAGGCCATCAAGGCCGCCATCAGAGGCGGGTTGAACATCATCAAATCCCTCTGGGATGCGGCGTGGAACGGCATCAAGACAGTGTTCTCCACCATCTGGGATGGCATCAAGAACGCCGCCCGGAACGGGGTCGACGGTGTCCTCGGTACCATCAGCGGCATCAAGGACAAGATCACCGGATTCTTCTCCGGCGCCGGCTCATGGCTCGCCAGCGCGGGCCGCAGCATCGTCCAGGGTCTCATCGACGGCATCACCGGCATGATCGGCGCCGCCGGCGACGCCATCAGCGGCGTCATGGACAAGATCAGCTCGTTCCTGCCGCACTCTCCGGCGGAGGAGGGGCCGTTCAGCGGGCGTGGATGGACGCCGTACTCCGGTCGCGCGCTGGTGTCCGGTCTCGCACAGGGCGTCAGCCGTGGCATGCCGGAGGCCATGTCCGCCATCGACAAGGTGATGACGGCCATGAGCGACCGTATCGACGGCGCATCTTTCAAGACCAGCGTCGTCCCGTCCGCGTTCGCTGCGTGGACGGCGGACGCGCTCAGGACCATGACCGCCCTCGACCTCGCCGGCATGCGCTCCGGTGTCTGGCAGCCGGTGCCCGCTTCGAGGACGATCACATACAACATCAGCATCGACGCCCGTCGCGTCCAGTCCGACGCCCGCATTTCCTCTCTCATCGAGGAGCTTGTGGACGCGGCCGGCGTGACGGTGCGGTCGCGCGCATGACATGGGGGCCGGAAACCATTCCGGCCCACTGTCGTCTTCTCTCGTCTTTCGCTTTAGGAGGTTCGCATGGCTGACGGTTACGGCAATGGTATCGGCAACTGGCGGTGTCATGTGGCCGCTTGGGTCACCTCGTACGATGACACGTCAGACGTGATTCATGTGGAGGCCCGCTGGCAGGCATTCAACGGCTGGTATTACTACGGTTGGGTGGCCGCGACCGTGTGGGTCAACGGCCAGCAGGTCAACCATACGGACAACTCCGGTACGAAGAACACGGGCACGAACGGCGAGGTGACGGTGCTGACCGGCGACCTGCGGGTCGCCAAGACCGAAGGCTCCCGCAACATCACCTGCTCCGCGAGCATATACTTCAACGGCACCCATGCCGGCACGTCGAACGCCTCATGCGGGGTGCCGGTGGGCGGCATCCGCTACCGTGCCCCGCGTCCCCCGAGGAACGTGAACTGGAGCCGTGTGGACGATTCGGCCACGAACCTCACGTGGACCGGCGACTACGACGGCGGGTATCCGCAGCCGTGGAAGCAGGTGATCATCGACCGCATCATCTACACGGATGGTGCGACCACGGGCGTGATCTGGGGCAATGTCGCGACGCTCGGCTGGAGTGCGACCAACTATCGGGCCACCGGACAGAAGCCCAACAGCAAGATCGGTTACGCGGTGTACGCGCGCAACCAGGCCGGTGATTCCAGTCATGTGGACCTCACCTACCTGTATACGACGCCCACCGCGCCGGCCACCGTGTCTGCGGTCAAATCCGGGGCCAGCACGGTCACGGTCAGCGTGGACGCGTCGAAGACGTTCGCGTACCGACTGCAGGTGCAGCGCAGTCTCGACTCGCAGACGTGGGAGGATGTGGGCGAGGTCCGGATACCGTCGAACGGGAAGGTCTCATGGGAGGATACCGCCGCCCCGGCCGGCACCGTGTATTATCGGGCTCGCTACACGCGGCCCGTGTACGGGGATGATACGGGCAGGACCATCCTGTACTCCGGGTGGACGGCTTCGAATTCGGTCACGACGATCACGCCGCCGTCCGCGCCCACGATCATCAACCCCACGCAGGGCGCAACGTATGATATCGCGGACGGTTTGACGGTCTCGTGGAAGCCGAACCATCCGGATGGGTCCGCCCAGTCGGCCGCTCAAATCGAGTACACGGTCGGCACGCAGACCTACCCGACACTGACCGTGCAGGGCGCGAGAACGGACATGCCCATCGACGTGGGCTCGTTCACCGGAACCTGGAAGGTGCGCGTCCGCACCAAGGGCCTGCACGCCGACTGGGGCGCATGGTCCGACTACATATCGTTCACGCTCGCCAATCCCCCCAACGTGGTCATCACCAGACCGGGCGTCGTCATCACCGAGCTTCCCTTCCAGGTCGCGTGGAGCGTCTCGGACGCGACGGGCGTCAGCCAGCAGCGTGTCACCATCTCCCGTGCCGGCGTCACGGCCTATGAGGCGACTCCGGCGCCGGGCGTGACCTCTCTGACCGTCAACGGCACGGACTTCCTTCCCGCCAACGGCAGCGAATTCACCGTGAGCGTGACGGTGAGAGGAGGCAGCACCCTCACCGCGACGACGTCGAAGCTCGTCACGGCCGAGTACACGCCGCCCGCGCCTCCGCGGATCGAGACCACGGTGGACCCTGACACGCTGTACGCCACGCACACGGTACGGTACGGGGATACGGCCGGAGACGACCGTCCATCCACCGTCCGCGTGATGGTGCGGCGCGTCATCGACGACGACACGGTCACACTGAGCGACGGGCTGGCGGACGGCCATCAGGTCATCGACCCATTGCCGCCACTCCGATACGCGTACACGCTCGAGGCGGTCGCCATCGCATCCTCGGGCGCGAACAGCGTCACCCGGTCCACCGTCCTGATCGACACCGACATGTGCTGCCTGAATTTCGGTGCGGACGCTAAGGAGGCGTTGCCTGTAGGCGGCGCGTTCACGGTCTCCGAGAAACCCGAGCTGGCCACCGAGGAATACCATTTCGCCAGCGGCGACATGGACGGGCTTCCGGTCAGCTATCAGATGCGAGACCTCGACAACACGGTGGCCGTGTCGTCCAGGTACGACTGGGGCGACGGGAGCCTGTACCGGCTCATACGCCGCCTGTCACGCGCCTACGCATACGGGTGGTTCCGCAACATGGACGGGTCGCGCATGCGCGTGCGCGTCTCCATGTCGCAGAAAATCGCCGCGGACGGCCTCACCGTGGACTTCTCCGCCAGTCTTGACGAGATCGTGTGGAAGGAGCCGGAACGCTGATGGACATGACGCATCATCTCATGGGATTCGTCACATCGGTGCGCATCATGCGCGTGGACCGTGCGAGCGGGGCGGAGACCGGCCGTGTGGACGGCGTGCTCCGGGGCGGCTCCATCACCCGCAACCAGGACACCGACGTGACCGAAAGCGCCACGCTCGACTTCGAAGGAACCGACGATTCACCCACCGACCTGCTGCGCGTGTGGGCCGACCTCGACTATGAGGACGGGACCCGTGAATCGATCGCCTTGGGAACGTTCCTGCCGGACGGGCCTAAACGCGAGGTCACCGGAGGGGATGCGGACTCCCGACCCCTCAACCTGTACGGACGGCTGCGGGAACTGTCCGATGACCAGTTCGCCTATCCGGTGAGCCTTCAACCCGGAGAGAACCCGCTGACGTTCATCGACGAGACGATCCGCGAGGCCGGCTTGGAGACCGCCGCCCACCCTGCAACGGATTATCGGATGGGCACCACGTGGACGTTCGGCATGGACGACAGCGCGCAGAAGAACAAGCTCAACGCCATCAACGAGCTTCTGGACCTGATGGGCTGGAATTCCGCGCGCACCGACCCCATGGGCCGCGTACTGCTCACCCCGTATACGCAGCCCAAGGACCGCGCCCCCTCCTGGACGTTCACGGAGGGGCCGGACGCCCGGTTCGTACGCAGCATGACCGACGAACGGGACTGGTTCGACACCGCCAACCAGGTCATCGTCATCTACTCGGACCAGGAGCGCGACATCCGCGGTATGGCTGTGGACGACGATCCCGCATCCGAATTCAGCACCGTCACGCGCGGCCGCGTCGTGTCGAAGACATACACGTACAGCGACATCCCCGACGGCATGAGCGAGACGGACGCGCAGGCCATGGCCGACGCGAAGGCGGCGGAGCTGCTCGCCACCGCGCAGTCCGTGATACGACGCGTCACGTTCACCCACATCTACGCCCCCGTCACCATCGGGGACGTGGTCACCTTGGATTATCCGGCCGGCGGCATCCGCGGGGACCTCGCCGTCCGCACGCAGAAGATCGATCTCACCGCCGGTCTGCCGGTCGAGACCGAGGCAAGGAGCTTCGCACGATGACCTCTGACGCGCTTGAAGACGCGAGGAGCATGGGCCGGCGTCTCGGTCTCGACCTCATCCGCAACATCGCACCCACAGGCCCCTCCTTTTCGCTGCGACGGGCTACCGTCGTCAGCATCGACCTCACCTCCGGCGGGTATACGGCAGACCTGACCGTGGGCGGCGGCACGCTCCACGCCATCCCCATCACCGTGGACTGTCTCGGATGCGGTCCCGGCGACCGTGTCCTCGTCGAGACGTACGGAACGCAGTCGTTCGTCACCGGCATCATCGCGCGACCGGGCGCGGGGGCTTCCATGGGACACGCGAAGTTCAGGTTCCAGGACACGAACAGTTTCAAGGGCGACGCCTATGGGGGTGCGAACGAGATCATCGTCAACCGGGGCGCGCGACTGCTGCATGTCAATCTGAGCGGCTTCCAGTCCACGGTCAACCTGTCGGCGGGGTTCCCGGTCTGGCTGTATTCGAGCGGACCGAAACCCAGCAGGAAGATAAGTCTGGGGTGTGTCGGTGCCGTCGTCAGCGGCAACTGGGGCAAGCAGGCCGATTGGAACACGGATGGGAGCATCACGCTTCTGGGCGGGCTCGGCAGCAGTGATCGTGTCATCTGCCAACGGTTCAGCATGCCGATACCGGATGGCGTGGAGTTCACATGACCGCTCGTGGAAAATCTCATGGCGAAGGAGCGTATGAAACCAGTGGATGATCTGATATTCGCGGTCGCGGAATGGGCGATCACCGGCCTGTTGGGTGTGATCGCAACCGTGTTGTGGCGGCAGCTGAAGCATATGAGACAGGATGCGGCGGAACGCCAACGGCGTAACGAGCTGGAGACCGCCGCGCTGAAACGGGGCATGCAGATGATCCTGCGCGCCTATCTCGTGAACCTGCACCACAAGTGGGTCGCCGGCCGGGGATACATGCCGGTCGAGCAGAAACGATTGTGGAGCGACATGTTCAGCGCCTACGAGGCGTTGGGCGAGAACGGCATCATCTCAGCCTTATACGAAGACGTCAAGGAGGCCCACGTGGCACCCGATATAGGAAAGGAACAACAATGACAAGAATCCACATCAGCATGAAGAAGACCACGGACGAGGGGCTGACGCCGGTCACAGGGCAGATCAGGTTCATCCCGCGCAGGCATATCGACTCCGTGAAGAACGTCATCACCCGAGAGCCCTTCGAGGTCACCCTCGCGGACGACGGCACCGCCACCGTCGACCTGCAGCCCACGAACGGACGGTTCGTATGGCATGTGATCGAACTGCCCGGAACCGCCACGGCATACGACCGTTACGTGGAGGTGCCGGATTCCACGTCCACGGTCGAGTACGCGGACTTGGTGGATGTGGACCCGTCCACCCTGTTGCCTGCCGTGATGGGCAGCGTGCGGCCGGTGAAGATGCTTCCGCCAGCCTCGTCGCTCGAGGAGGCGGAGGCATTGTCCGCGAAGTACCCGGATTATCTGGTCTGGTATCCCGAGAACACGACCCGGTCGAAGGCCACCGCACTGGTCGCCTCCCTGGAGCAGTTGCAGGCGCAGGCGTTGACGAGCGCCACCATGACGTCCGCGTTGCATTCGCAGGCGATGTCGGACGCGTCGGTCGTGTCGGATGCCGCCAATGCGGCGAGGACCGTGACCGTGGATGCGGCCAATGCGCGCGCGTCCATCACGGCGAAGACCAGTGAGGCGTTCAGGGCCATCGACGCTGCGGTGCAGCAGGTGCAGGACAAGGCGGCGGACGCCACGGAGTCCGGCAAGACCGAGGCCACGGAATCCGACAAGGATGCCGTGGACTCCGACAAGACCGATGCCACGCAGCCGGATAAGACCGGCGACCAGTCCAAGCCCACTGTCGGGGAGTGATGCCGTATGAGCATCCTCCTCAACGGCCGCAAACTGGCCAAACCATTACGCAACGGGGTCCCGTGGAACGCTTTGCTGGACGGGCGGAAACTGTGGGGCACGCCCGCCGACACGGTGACCGGCGTGGAGATCCTCAACGAGGACGGCACGCCCGCGCCCACGAGCCTGCCGGTCAACGGTTCGATTCGGTTGGCGGCGCGCGCCACCTACGCGGACGGGCATACGGGCGAGGTCACGACCACGGGCGTCCGGTTCACGAGCCTTGACACGTCGGTCGCCACCATATCGGGCAACACGGTCACGTGGAGGCATGGCGGCACCGCGCTGGTCACCGCGACGATGGGCGGTTTCACGTCGGCGGCGTTGAGCGTGTCCGCCGCGTACGCGCCCGAATCCGTGACCCTGCTGGACGAGGCCGGCAAACCGGTCACCGCTGTCACGTTGCGTGTCGGCGAGGCGGTGAACGTGCGCGCGAACATCCTGCCTGCCGGAGCCTCACAGGAATATACGGCTACGGTCAAGGATACGGGTGTGGCGCGTGTGGGCGAGCCCGTGCCCACCGGCATCCGCACCGGCGTGGAGTCCCTTACCCTGCGTGTGGGCGAAGCACAGAATATTACGGTCAATGTCCTGCCCGACTACGTGTCGCAGGAGTTCACCGCCAGCATCCGTGACACGAAGATAGCCTCGTCCGGCCAGCCGGTTCCCACCGGTGTGACGGTCACGCCCGACAGTCTCACGCTCAGGGCGGGCGAAACCCGGAGCATACAGGTGGGCGTCCAACCGGATTATGCGCCGCAGGAGTTTACGGCCACGGTCAAAGATTCGAGTATCGCATCAGTCAAACAACAGTAAGGAGCAATATCATGCCAACAACAACAGAAGCGTTTAGGGGGGGGTCAGCGTCACCGGCCTGACCGCAGGTGACACCAGTCTGACCATCCAAGCCGGAACCGTGTCGAAGACCATTCCGGTGCACGTGTGGGCGAACCTGTTCAAGACGCCCACGCTCCCGCAGACCGTGAACGGCGTCACGTTCACCAAGTCGGGCGACGGCATCCACGCGAAGGGCACCAGCACCGGCTGGGCCACCGTCCGCGCGACCGTCACCCTCACGGCGGGCGAATACACGCTCGAACACACCACAGGCGGCACCGGCGACCTGTTCGCGGAAGTCAAGAACGACGCGGGCACCGTCGACCTGTTCTCGAACGCGTCGAGCAAACTCAAGGGCACGCTGCCCGCAGGCGACTACACGTGCATTGTGAGCATCGGCCCGTCGAAAACCGTGGACGAGACCATCACCCCGGTTTTGCGCAAACTCAGCTGAAGCCCCACTCGAGGGGCTTCCACAATCCACAAAGGAGGCCCCTCATATGGGAGCATTATCAGTCACCGGCCTCAAGACCGGCACCACCAGTCTCGACATCACCGCAGGCAGCATCTCGAAGACCATACCGGTGACCGTGAAATCCTCGAACCTGCTCGCCTATGGTCCCGCGTCGGGCAACAATCTGACCGTTTCTGTCGCGGCGGACGGGTCGCTCGACATGACGAGCAGCGGGAACGTCGAACCCGGCAAGGGCGTCATATGGACGTGGCAATGCCCCGACGAGCTCAAGGGCGCGGATCTCGTCCTGTCCTACGACGGCAGCGTCCCGGGAGTTCTCGTGGCCGAGATCATGGGCGACGGCAACAACCTCGCGACCATCTGGCAGGGCTCCAACGATAAGCCGGTCCACGTACCCTCGGGAACGAAAACGCTCAGCCTGCGCGTCACGAAGGGCGGCAACACGGCGGCACCAGTGACCGGGAACCTGAAAATCAAGCTCAACGTCGGCGGCAAGCCGGCCGCGTGGATGAAACCCGACAGCACGAACGTCAATGGCGCGGCGTCTTGAGCCGGTAAGCCTGCATCCAACCACGCCCCGACTCGAACAAAACAATCCGAGCCCCGCAGACACCTGCGGGGCTCACCCATACCTGAAAGGAACCCTGATGTGAAAGACTGGAAGACCCTGACGGCGGACGAGGACCTGATCCTCAACACGCATTACACGCCCGGCCGTGCGGGACGCCGGATAGACAAGATCGTCCTGCACCACAACGCGGCCAACCTGACCATCCGCGGCTGCTACGACGTATGGCAGTCACGCGAGGCGTCCGCCCACTATCAGGTGCAGGCGGACGGGCGGATCGGCCAGCTCGTCTGGGACACGGACACCGCCTGGCATGCCGGCGACTACGAGGCCAACTGCACGAGCATCGGCATCGAGCACGCGGACATCTCCGACAACCCATGGCGCATCAGCGACGCGACACTGGACAACGGCGCGCATCTGGTCGCCGCCCTGTGCCATGCGTACGGTCTGGGCGCGCCCACATGGATGGTCAACGTTTTCCCGCACTCCTATTTCAGCCCGACCGAATGCCCCGCGTCGATCGCGGGCTCGCAGAACTCGGCGTACATGAGCCGCGCCCGCCAATGGTACGTGGCCATGGCCAACAACACCACCCTAGACAGCTCTACCGCAGACACCAATGAAGGAGACAATGACATGGCAGCAGCGATGATACGAAACGACGATACAGGCCTCATCTACTATTGGACGCCCGAGACCGGTCTCACCCCGCTTGGGGAGCCGGCGGAGGCGGACGTCCTCTCGCAGGCTGGGGTCAAGACCATCCACGCGAACAACAAGGCCCCGTGGTGGGTCCGCGCCCAGCAGGTCACGAACCGCGTGCAGGCGCGCACCCTCGCCTACGAGAAGGCTCAGACCGCAGCCTTGGAGACGCTCGCCAGGAACGTGGGAGCTCCGGCCGACCAGATCGTGGCCGCCGTCAAGGCGAGCGTCGACAAGGCGCTGGCCGACGTCAGCATCACACTCGCCAACACCAAGGAGGTGAAGTAGCATGGCAGCAGCACCCGAAACAACGACCATGGACACGGAGGCCGACCTGCAGCCGGTGGACACGCCCGGCGTCGCCGACCACAAGGCCTCCGACCTGAACGGCGACAACGTGCCCGACTGGCTCATCCCATCCCGCGTGTACGACATCCTCAAATGGCTGGCATTGGTCGTCCTGCCCGCATTGAGCGTGCTCGTCGCCGCCCTTGGCCCCATCTGGGGTTGGGGCGACCTCGCCGGGCAGATCGCCACCAGCGTCAACGCCGTCACCCTGTTCCTCGGTGCCATCATCGGTGCCAGCGCCATCAAAGCCGCATCCAGCAGGTCCTAGTGGAATAATCCGCACCCTGTTTTAACACGCCGCCCCGCTCTCCTTTGTGGAGGACGGGGCGGTCTTCGCGTATCCGGCAGGCCTCTCTCCAGCCTGCGTGCGCACACATTTTTGGGCACATTTTGGGCACATTTTTTCGGAAAACCAATGATTTCGGGTGAAAGACAGTGAAAACAGAAAAGCCGCTCTCCCCTACTGCCGTAAGGGAAAGCGGCTTGTTTCCGCCGAAGCGGATTGGTGGAGGCGCGGGGAATTGAACCCCGGTCCGATGACCGAGCCCGCAGTCTTCTACGTGCGTAGTCTGCTGGCCGTACGGCGGTTTTTCTGCCCCCATCGATGTCGCAGACGACTGATGGCGAGCATATCCGCAGTTAAAGTCCCGATGCAGCCCTGAGGCTCAGCTGCATCAGCAAGTCTTCTTAACGACGCTCAGCTTCCCCCCGAAGACGAGGAGGAGTGAACGGAGCGGCTGCTCACTGGTTAATCCTGGCGCGAAGCTCAGGCAGCGAGAGCGAACTCAGTGCGGTTAGATTTAGCACTTATTCTTTTGTCGGGGTCATCCACGAGTGGACCCGACGTTCTCGGCACGCTTCCCTGCAGCGAACAGGTCACCGTCGAAACCGATCGCCCCCATATTGAATTATCAAACTTGCCGGCCTTGGCCGGACATTTCATGATAACCCTTCGTCCGACCAAACGCAAATCCATTGCGACACGCCATGCCCATCGGCCCGGCGGCATCGGAATGCAGCGCGTCATTTGAGTATCGGACGGCTGGGAGCGGATACGTCCACCTGCCGATAATCACCGATGACATTGGGGTCATTGAGAATCTTGTCCACCTCAGCCATTTTGAGTTTCAGCTGCGAGGAATCACCCCATACGATCACATGCTCGCCGTCATTGAGCGTGGTGGTCACCGAGTCCTGGGTTTCGACCGTGACCTTGGTGATCTGTTTGCGCATCGATTCAGGCAATGCCGCCAGAATGGTCAACGCACCCTTGACAGAGCGGCTGTCGAGGCTTTCCTGCACGTTCTTGACCTCAATGACCGGAATGCCGTTGACGTTCGCGTCCTGCACCGAGTTGAGCACTCGCGCCTGGGCATCCACGGCGGTCAACGTATCACCGCTTTTGAGCATGGCGGCAGGCTTTTGCGCTTTGATGTCCACACTCAGCGATTTCGGGAAATGCTTGGAGATCTTCGCCTCGCTGACGCCGGGAATGGCTTTCAGCTGCTTGGAGACCTCATCGGAGGATACCAGGAACAGGGATTTGCCTGCCTGCTTGTCCGCTATGCTATGGATGGTCGAGGCGCTCACCCACTCGTTGGCGCCGGATACGCTGATGGCGCTTGACTCCAGCCGAAACACCGGAGAGAACAGCAGCAACCAGATCAGCGCACCCAGAAGAGCGGCAGCCAGCACGGCCACTGCAGAGCGTATGACGATGACACGGGCGTTCGCTTTTCTACGCTCCCTGGCGCGTGCCGTGAAATCCACCACCTTCGGACGTGTCGCCACTCCAATGGGCCCTGAGGTCTGATGCAGGGTTTCGGCGACATAGTCCTCACTGCGCAGGGCCCTGGCGTCAACGAACGCGCCGGCCTTGCCTTTGGCCACCGTCATGTCGGTGGGGCTCTGCTGCACCGGCTCCGTCCTGGAGGTCACCGACCGCCGTTTGCGAGGATGACGGCTCTTCCCCTGCCTCTCTTCGCTCACACTGGAGCGGACGCGGGGCTGGGCATCCGAGTGCACGGCGGATTCCACTACACGACGCGCCTTGCGCCGCTCTCCTTGTGATTCACGAGATTCATGGGATCCACGGGATTCACTGGAGGCACTGGCTGCGCGGGAGGCACCGGCTCCGGAAGAGCTGACCGTACGTCCGGTCATTCGCAGCTCTCCCGGTGCGCTTCAAGGGCGGTCAGCAGCACCTGGTCCATATTGGTGATGTCCCCCGCGCCTACGGTGAATACCACGTCGCCATGATGGGCGCGCATGGCCATCATCTTGGCTGCCAGGCACATGTCTTCGACCGACTGGATCCAATCACCTGCGGAATCGTCTTTCAGCCCCTGTGCCGCTTCCACGATGGTGTCCGGCCCGACATCCGGAAAATCTGCCTGCTTCTCGCGGGCGGGGAAAATGCCGGTGACGATGACGTCGTCGGCCTTGGCCAGTGCCTGCGCGAATTCGCGGGCGAAGAACTTGGTGCGGGAGAACAGATGCGGCTGGAACAGCACACGGATGGTGGAATCCGGGTAGCGCCGGTGCGCGGCGTCCAGCAGCGCGGCGATTTCGGTGGGATGATGGGCGTAATCGTCCACAACCGTGACCTGCTTGACGGTGCCTCTGATCTGGAAACGACGAGCCGCTCCAAGGAAGCTGCCGGCTGCGCGCGCTGCGTCGGCGGGCTTGACACCCAAGAGCACGGCGGCGGTGATGGCCGCTGCGGCATTGCGGGCATTGTGGATGCCCGGCACCTTGAGCGTAACGCTCTGGCAAACCGCGTTCGTCCCGGTCACCGCGGCAGGCAGCTCCAACGTGAGCCGCTCAATGCCGCTCCCGGCGGTCTCGCTTTCCGAGGAAATCGCCACCAGCGAAGCGCCATCCAACTCGGGAAGCCGGTCTTCCGGCGTGGTTCCGTACACGATGGTGCGCGCCTTGACATCGCGCGGCAGGGCTTCGAAAACCGCCAACGCGTCCTTGTCGTCGGCACAGATCACCACGTGTCCGGTGGCATGCTCGGCATGGTCGACGAAAGCGGCACGGTAGTGCGCCTCGTCCCCGTAATGGTCCAGATGGTCGGCCTCGGCGTTGGTGATGATGGCGATGGTGGGATGGTATTTGGCGAAGCTGCCATCGGATTCGTCGGCCTCAGCCACCAGTATCGATCCGTCGCCCGCATGCCCGCCGTCCAGAGTGGTCCCGTCCGGGCCTTGGATGGAACCGCCAATCGCATAGCTGGGATCGGCACCCACATGCACCAGGATGTGCGCCAGCATGGAGCTGGTGGTGGTTTTGCCATGGGCTCCGGCAACGGTGACGGCCTGTTTGCCGTTCATGAGCAGAGCCAGGATATCGCTGCGATGCACGATGCGACTGCCTGCCTCATGCGCGGCGACTATTTCAGGGTTGTCGGGTTTGATGGCGCTGGAATACACCACGGTGGCGGCATCACCCACGTTCTCGGCGCGTTGGCCGAATTCCACCGTGATGCCTAAGGCTTCGAGACGATCGGTCTTGGCGCTGTGCTCGCGGTCGGAACCGTCTACACTTACTCCCTGCGACTTCAGCATTTCAGCCAATACGCTCATGCCTGCGCCGCCGATGCCGATGAAATGCGTGGGCCCGAGATCGGCTGGGGTCGCATGCGTGTCGAATGCGGCATGGATGGGGTCGAGCACAACGGGTTGTTCCTGAGACAATTGACGCTCCTTCATGATGATTCTGACCACATAGTAGGTCTTCTTATGCCCCTGCCGGGTTATGCCATGCGGTCAGAGTTTGCGTTCAGCCAACCGGCCTGGTGCCGAGTAGCTGCCACGGGCCATACGCGGACCGCACGAGGACCGCACGAGACGCCGCAAATTCAGACAATCCGGACATCACGCCCGCCGTGCGAGCTCCAGCACATGACGTGCCATGATATCCGCCGCGTCACGAATGCCGTACTTCCATGCATTGCTTCCGAATTCGGCGAGCATCTGCCGATCGGCGAGCAGAGCGGGGACGTGATCATGCACCCATGCGGGCGTCATATCCTTGTCGGCCACCAACAGCCCGCCCCCGGCTTCGACCACGGGCTCCGCGTTGAAGCGTTGCTCCCCATTGCCGATGGGCAGCGGCACGTAGATGGCCGGCAATCCCAATGCGGCGAGTTCGGAAACGGACCCCGCTCCGGCCCGGCATATCACCAGATCGGCGCACGCGAAGGCCAAATCGATGCGTTCCAGGTACTCAGCGGCATGGTAATCGCCCTTGCCTGCCGACTGGGGCCCCAGACCGGTGAGCACGTCGGCTTTAACGGAGCGGGACACCAGATCGCGGACCTCCTGAATCTTGCCGCGGCCGGTCAGGTGAATGACCTGTGCGTGGGCCAGCAGATCAGCCGCCGATGAGGCTATGGCACGATTCAGGCTTTGCGCTCCGAGGGATCCGCCAGTGACCAGCACCAACGGGCGGTCGGGATCGACGCCAAGCTGGGCCGCGGATTCGCGGCGTACCTCTGCCTTGTCTTGCTCAAGGCGTGATGCCAGTGCGGCGATGGCCGGACGAAGCGGCAGACCGACGCGCTCGATGCGGGTATGGGCACCAGGCTTCAGACCGGTGTGCTCATACGCCGTGCCGATGTAATTCGCCCATCGTGCGCCCAATTTGTTGGCCATGCCGGCACGGGCGTTCTGCTCATGCATGGCGATCGGGATGCCCATCCTGTGTGCGGTGGCGTATACGGGGGCGGACGTGTACCCGCCGAACCCCGCTACGACATCCGCCTTACGGCGGGTGAGGATATCGCGGACCTTGCCGGTCTCACGCTTCCACTTTGCGGGGAACTGCAGCATATACAGGTTCGGCCGTCGGGGAAACGGCACTTTTTCGATGGTGTCGAGCTCGTATCCGGCATTCGGCACCAAATCCTTTTCGAGTCCCACTGCAGTGCCTATGACGCTGATCCGGGCTTCCGGCTCGATGGCGCGAATCGCGTTGGCGACGGCCAGCAACGGGTTGACGTGTCCGGCGGTTCCGCCGCCGGCGAGAACAATATGAGGTGTTCCTTGAGTCATGATTACCGAGTGTACTCTACGCATTCTGACGTGATTGTCTGATCTGGGGTTGTGAACGCATGAGGCCGACGACCAGGCCTGCTGCGGCGAGACACATGACCATGGATGAACCGCCGGCGGAAACGAATGGCATCGGTACGCCCAGTACCGGGAATACGCCGACGACGACGCCGATGTTGACCATCGCCTGCCCTACCAGCCAGATAGTGACGCACATCAGCACCATGGCGACATATCGATCGGTGACCTGCAAGGCGACGGCGATCATGCACCAGCCGAGGATCACGAAGAACGCGATCACCACGACGCATCCCACGAAACCGGTTTCCTCGCCGATGATGGCGAAGATGAAATCATTATGGGCCGCCGGAAGATAGTTCCATTTCTCGCGCGAGTTGCCGATGCCCACACCGAGGAATCCACCTGAGGCTATCGCGTATTTCGCGTGCATCGATTGATAGCATACGGTTTGGGCGTCCGCCGCCGAGCAGTCGCCATAGGTGGCGAGGATGCGCTGCATGCGGTTCGGACTTGATACGGCAAGCGCAACGACCATCGCCACGGCGGCCACTATGCCCACACCCATCCATTTGCCGGGGAACCCTGCCACCAGGAACGCCACGAATCCGATGAACAGCAGAATCATCCCGGTTCCCAGGTCCCTGCCGCCGATGACGGCGGCCAATCCAAGGCCGTACATGATCAGCGGCCCGAAATACGCTTTGATGCCTTCCTTCACATATCGTTTCCTGCAGGCGTACAACGCGGCGGGAAGCCATATGCATACGGCAAATTTCATGAATTCGGCAGGCTGTATGGTGGTCACCTGCAGATTGAGCCAGCCTCGGTTGCCGTATACGTCCAGGCCCAATGGCGTGAAGGTCAGGAACTGTATACCGATGGCGAACAGCATGGTCCCCGTGCATATCCGCTTCCAGAAACGTATGGGCATCATCATGGTCATGAATCCGAGAATCAGACCGATCAGGCTGAAGCCGCCTTGGGAGAGCAGACCGCTGAAGGGTGATTTCCCCTGCGAGGCGATGGACGCCGTGGAGCTGGAGAACACCATGATCACGCCGAAACAGGTGAGTCCCACGACTGCCATACGGAAACCGTGATAGCACCAGAGCGGATTCAGCAGGCTTCGCCAGCCCGTATAGTCGGTGACCACCAGGGCCGGTTTCCGCGCCGTCGCGCGCGTGCGCCGCGTGGGGGAATCAGTGGAGGCCATGCACCTCGCTCCATGTCTTGGCGGCTGCGGCGAACCGGTTGCCTCGATCGGCATAGGATCTGAACTGGTCCATGGACGCGCATGCGGGAGCCATCAGCACCACGTTCCCGGCGCTGGCGTATTCGCCGCAGGCTTCGACCGCACGATCCATTACGGTTTCGTTGTCTTCCGGATCGATGAACGTCACGGGGATGTCAGGCGCTTGGCTGGCAAAGGCCTCGCGCATGGGCGTCTGGTCCTTGCCGATGATGACCGCTGCCTTGATGGTATGGGCCTGGTCTTTGATCAGCTGTTCGAATCGGCTGCCCTTGGCGAGGCCGCCCGCTATCCACACCACGGATTTCGCGGGGAAGCTCGACAGGGATGCATTGGCGGCGTGTCCGTTGGTGGCCTTGGAATCGTCCACGAAACGGATGGTGCCGCCGTTTACCGTCGCTTCGGCCACGGTTTCGATGCGATGGCCACCTGGCTTGAATGCACGCAGCGCCCGCAACGAGGTATCGCGGTCGGCGCCCAGTCCGAGCACCAGGGCGAGGGCCGTCAGCGCGTCAGCCACCAGATGCGGATACAGCGTGCCATCCGGTTCGGTCAGATGCGTGAATTCGGCGAGCGGGGCCAGCGTCACGCCCTCACCGGGGTCTCCCCCGGCAACGCCGCTCCTGTCGACGATGCAACCGTCTTCGATGCCAATCTGGCCTGCCTGCGGCACGTCGAGGGTGAATCCCACCTTGCGGCATCCCTCGGCGGTGTGCGCGGCCTGAGCCAACGCAGTGACTGTGGCATCCTGCGCATTGTAGACAATGACGCGTTTGGCGTTGTGGAACACCTTGGATTTGTCGGCCGCATACTGCTCACGGCCACCATGCCAATCCAGATGATCATCGGCGATGTTGGTGATTGCGGCGCAATCCAATTCCAACGAATCAGTGAAATGGAGCTGGAACGAACTCAGTTCCACACACAGCACATCATGCCGCGGGTTGGTGGCGCAGCGCGAAAGGCTCATGGACATGTCCCCTGAGGCGATGTTGCCCGCCGTGGGGGCGTCCATGCCGCATGCGGACAGCATCTCGGAGGTCATTTCCGTGGTGGAGGTCTTGCCGTTGGTACCGGTGATGCCGATCCATGGCGCCGGGTTGCCGGTGCGTTCGTTGTCGGCGCGCAGCCGCCAGGCGAATTCCACCTCGCTCATGACCGGAATGCCACGACGCTGCGCTTCGAGGATGAACGGGGTACGCGGATTGAACACCGGCGACGACATCACATAGTCCACGTGATCCCAGTCGATGAGGTCGAAAGAGTGGAGATCCGCCTCCTTCTTGCGCTCATCCACACCGATCACGTGTGCGCCGCGTTCCTTCAGCACCTCGGCCAGCGAGGTTCCGGACACACCGAGACCAGCGACGACCACCGTCTTATCCGCTACTTGCATTATTCCTCCCTTTACGGCAATCCGGCCCATGCGCACATGCAGGGCCGGAGCCACAGCATTCGAAACCGTTCAGCTGAACAGCAGACCGGATCGCGCGACCCAGTCTCCATAGAACACGGTAAGCGCCAGAAGCACAAAGAGCAGCTCGATCATCCAGAACCGGACGACGACCTTGGTCTCCGTCCACCCGCTGAGTTCGAAATGATGATGGATGGGCGCCATCTTGAACACACGCTTGTGCGTCATCTTGAAATAGCCGACCTGGATCACATCGCTCATGGCTTCCATGACATACAGGCCGCCGAGAATCACCGCCAGGAATTCGGTATGGGTGGCGATGGACAGCGCCGCAAACAATCCGCCCAATGCGAGGGATCCGGTGTCCCCCATGAAGATCGACGCCGGATTCGAGTTGTACCACAGGAATCCGAAGCAGGCCACGGCCGCGCAGATGGCGATGATGGTCAGATCCAGTGGATCCGAGACCGCGTAGGAATACCCCTGATGCCCGCCGCCCTTGATGTGGTAGCTTTCCCAGAAGGCGATGACTCCGAAACCGGTGAAGGAGATCATCGAGGAGCCTGCGGCAAGACCGTCAAGGCCATCGGTGAGATTCACGGCGTTGGTCCATGCCGTCATGAGGAAGTTCACCCAGATCACAAACAGGATGATGGCCACCGCCCTGCCGGCGAATTCGAAGCTGAAGAACGGCTTCTCGATGAAGCTCATGCCCGCCTGAGCGCTCGGCATGCCGGTCTTGGTGGGAATAATCAGCGCCAGTACCGCATAGATGGTGGCGAAGACGAACTGTCCGAAGAACTTGCCCCCTACGGTCAGCCCCTCGTTCTGCTTCTTGCTCACCTTGGCGAAATCGTCGATGAACCCCAGCAATCCCATGGACAGCATGGCGAACAGCACCAGCACCGCGGACCATGACGGCACATCGCCTGCGTGCAGATAGCGGTACAGTGCAGACGACCCCCATCCGAGCAGAATGGCGATATTGATGACCACACCACCCAAGGTCGGGGTGCCACGTTTGACCAGATGCGATTTCGGACCATCCTGACGGATGTACTGGCCGTAATGCAGTCTGTGCACCAGGCGAATCAGCATGGGCGTACCCACCATGGTGACGATGAGCGACACCAGCATTCCAATAATCAGAGCAATCACGGGTGGTTCTTTCTCCTCTAATCGGTGTTTCGACGCTCAGTCGTTCGACCAGCGTTCCGCAAGCGCGCTCAGTCCTGAGGCATGGGACCCCTTGAGCAACACCACGGTATCCGGGTGGTTTGCCGCCAGGTCAAGCACCAGCTCCTCAGCACGGTCGATGCTCTCCACACAGTCTACAGACACCCCGTCAACGTCCCGGGCTCCGCTGGCCAGCGCCTCCGCCATGTCGTGCAGGTGGGGATCAGCCGTGGATCCTACGGTGATGATCGCGTCGAGCCCCAGTCCGGCCGCGAAACGCCCGACTTCGGCGTGCAATCTGCTTTCGTCGGGGCCAAGCTCGAGCATGGCGCCTAGCAGCGCCACGCGATAAGGCTTGCTCCCGTCCTTGGCGGTGAACGCCTTGAGCCCTTCAAGACCGGCCTTCATCGAATCGGGATTGGCGTTGAACGAATCATCGATCAGCGTGAACCGAGCGTCGCCGCGCGATACGGTGGACAATGCCATGCGGTGCGGGCTGATGGTACGCTGCGCGGCCAGCACCTGAGCGACCCGCTGCGCGGTCATGCCATAGTGCAGGGCCACGGTGGCCGCAGCCAGGGCGTTCATCACATTGTGCAGCCCCGGGATGCCCAGATGCACCTGCACGTGGTCGCCTTCAGGGGTATGCAGCGTGAATTGCGCATGGTCGTCGGTATCGGCGGTGATGTCCGTGGCGAGCACTTCGGGTCCATGTCCGCCTTCCTTGCCGAACCATAGCACCTTGCCCGGGGCGAGCGAGGCCATGGGCGTCACGTGATCGTCGTCGCCGTTGAGCACGGCGAGACCGTTCGGCAGCAGTCCAGTGACGATTTCGCTCTTGGCCTGAGCGATGCGCTCACGGGAGCCGAACTCGCCCAGATGGGCCACTCCCACCTTGAGCACTATCGCCGTGTCCGGTGGAGCGATACGCGTCAGCCGTGCGATCTCCCCAATATGATTGGCTCCCATTTCCGCTACGAAGAAGCGGGTGGAGGCATCTATCTTCAACGCCGTCAGCGGCAGGCCGATCTCATTGTTGAACGATCCGATGGGCGCCACGGTCGGCCCCAAGGTGGACATCAGCGATGCCAGCAGGTCCTTGGTCGTGGTCTTTCCCACGGAACCCGTCAATCCGATGATGTCGAAATCCCCGGGCAGTTCGCGACGACGCTCTATGTTGGCCTTGGCGAGCCTGCCGAGCGCCGACACCGTGTCATCCACCACGATCTGCGCAATGGCTGTGGATGGCACCTCATGGTTCACCAAGGCCGCGACGGCACCTTGTTGACCGACGCGCGGCACAAAATCATGCCCGTCGACACGTTCACCGGGAATCGCCACAAACAGTGAACCAGGCTTCACCTGACGCGAGTCGCTGACTGCGCTCAGGACCTGCGCGGCAGGTTCGCTTCCGGGGACCAGACGGCCATCGACCGCCCGCGCAATCTCCTCGACGCTCATTGGGACCATGTATTCCTCACTCCTTTATCATCCATGCGACGACTCAGGTCATCGCACAAGCTCAGCTCAGGTTATTCGCCACGCGCAACGCACTGCGCACATTGTTCTTCCGCACGCCCGCCGCCAGCACCATGGAGATCGCCAATGACATGTGTCCCGCCCGGACAGGGTCATACCCGACCGGCGATTCCAAGGCGAGTTCATCCGATTCCCGGCTGGTGGTGGTCACGACGAGGTCGCGGTCGGAGATGAACGCGTACCGGGTCTTCAATGCGGACACGTCTTCGCCGGGGGCGACATGCTCGATGCCCAGCACATCGACGTTCACCGATTCCAACGCGTGATTGGTCAATGTCGCCGGATTCATCGCAATGATTACGGCGGCAACGCCGTCTTCGGCGCATACTGCCAGCGTCCGCTGCATGTCCAACACTCCCAGCGGATAGGTGAGATTCAGCGCACGGGTCATCGATGTGGAACCGGCGGCGCTGATCTTCGCCACGGGATTGCCCAGCATGTGGAGGAAATCGGCGAGCTGGGTCACGTTGGCGTCCACCTCGTCATCGTCCGTTCCGGATACGGCGAACATGGCCAAGGCATTGGTCGGCGACCCGGCGAGCGTCACCGCCATGGACCCAAGCACATGGTCGTCGAGTTCCCCGAACAGAAGCGGGATGTCCGCGTCCGGACACTGGTGCCGGAACGATCGGGGCAGCAGCGCCGCATATGCTCCGGCTTGCGCCGCGTGCCCCAGCTCGGACACCCGAGATCCGCAGACGAACAACGACCCCGGGCTCACGCTGTCAAGAGAATCACAGATTGCGGTAATCGTGACATTGGTGGCAAATTCGGGAACGATCTCAAAACCGTATTGTTCCGACAACATACCCAGCGTCATGCGCTCGGAGACGGATTCGCTCACTGCACTCATGGGCTAACGCCTTTCTTCCATGACTATGGTGCTCATGACTATTGTCATCTCAGCATCACCAAGTGACCGGGATAGCATCTTTGCGAGGCGACGAAACAGGCACCTCGTATTTCTGCATAAGGAACTCACAAATCTGGGCGGCCACAGGGCCTGCGGTCAAGCCGCCGAATGAGCCCTGCGGATCCTTCATCACCACAGTGATGGCGAACCTCGGGTTGTCGGCGGGAATCACCACCGAGTAATCGGAGATGATCGAACTCAGCGAGCCATTGTCGCCGGCCACCTCGGCGGTACCGGACTTGGCCGCCATGCGGTAGCCATCGACCTTGACGAACTTGTTGTAGTTCTCGGCCACGGATTCCATGGCGTTCATCACATCGGAGGCCACCTGCTCATCGAGTACGCGGGTGCCGGTGCCTTTCGTGGCTTCCGTGGTCTTGCCGTCCGCATTCGTGGTGGACTTGATGATTGACTGCTGCAGACGCACGCCCTTGTTGGCGATGGTGGCCACCACGTTGTTGAGCTGCAGCACATTGACCGTGTACCCCTGTCCGAACAGCACCGTATTGCGGGTACGCAGATCCCATGATGACGGATTGGTGAGCACGCCGTTGGATTCGCCAGGAAGGTCGAGACCGGTTGATTGTCCGATGCCGAATTTGGTGAGGAATTCGTAGCGCTGGTCATCCGTGTAGTTCTTGCCGGCAAGCACCATGCCGTTGTTCGAGGACTGTTGGATGATGCCCGCAAGCGTCCAATGCATGTCGCCGTGGGTGAAGGCGTCCTTGAACGTCTGACCGTCATCGGTCACCGAATTGGGCACGGTGAACTGGTCGGTCATCCTGTGCACTCCGGTCTGCAGATATCCTGACGCGGAAATCAGCTTGCCGATCGATCCGGGTTCGAACGTTTCGGATACCGCCCTGGAAGCACCCAGTTTCGCCTCATCCGTGCCGGCATCGACCTCATCGCTGTCGGCGAGCGCCAGGATCTCACCCGTCTGGATATCCTGCACCACGCCGATGACCCACGGGGACCCATACTTGGCCTTCGCGTCCTTCATGATCTTCTTGACGTACCACTGGACGTCCCTGTCAATGGTCAGGTTGACATCCGAACCGTCTTGGGCGGGCACGGATTCGGTCATGGTCCCCGGAATCTCCTCGCCACCGTAGTTGCCGCGCTGGTAGGTCTGATGGCCATCCGTGCCGGTGAGCACCGTGTTCTCCATCTGTTCGATGCCAGCCACGCCATCGCCCGCGTCGTTGACGCCGCCGAGCAGCGAGCCCATGAGGTCTCCGTCCGAGTAGATGCGTTCGCTGCTAAGCTCGCCCCAGACGATGCCACCGAGATTCAGATCGTCGATGCTGCGCTTGACCTGTGGCGTCACATCCTTCTTCAGCACTACGTATTGACCGCTGATCGACAGATCGGCGCCTAGTTCCATGGCGCTGATGCCCAGTGCCTTGGACAGCAGGCGTCCGACGGCAGCGGCACCGGTCACGCCGACAGGCTTTCCGTCAATCTGATGGCAGTAGTCACTATTGTTCTTGTTGCACGTGATCGGCGTGAATTCCTGGGCGGCTTCGGGATTGGCGACGATGGTGTATCGTTCCACGCTCTGCGCCAGCACCGTGCCGTTCGCATCCAGAATCCGTCCCCGTTTGGCGCTCAAGGTCACACGTGAGGTACGTGAGGCCGTGGCGGCCTGCGCCATCTGGCGTCCGTCAATCAGTTGAATCGACGCAAGCTGCATCACGCATAGGGACGCCACCAGCGTCAGAATGACGCCGATGGCGATGCATTTGAAGGCGAAGGTCTTCGAATACCGACGCAGCCTCTGCCATGTACTCACTGTGTTCCGCCTTCCGCGTCCTTCGGCTGCTGATACCCCTGCAGGTCGATGGTCGCCGCCCCGCCTTTGCTGACCATGCCCATTTCACTGGCCTTGTCGGGAAGCTCCGCCACAAGCTGATCGAGTTTGGCCTGATCGTCATCGATGTCCTGCGTCAGCACACTGATGTGCCGCTTGACTTCCGCAGCCTCAAATGAGTTCTGCACCATCTGGGTGCGCAACATCAGCGCCCCTATCAACGTGGCGGCCAGGAACACGACCGCTACGGCCACATGCATCATGGGGGCGGTCCTGGTACGGGTCCATTCAAGAACCCGACCGAACACGGAGCGCTCATGGTCGTCGCGCGTATTGGATATCAGTTTCAACTGCGGGCGCGGCGCTGCCTGGGGCTTGGCTTGAGGACGCTGCGATGCCGAAGAACCGGATCGAATGCTTCGTACCGTTGCCGCCATGGTCAGTTTCTCCTCGACGTGTGATGTGCTGTGCTGTTGCCGTGATGTCTTGTGCCGGCTCGGTTCGTCGCCCCTCGCTCCGCATCGACCGGAATCGGCTGATCGGCCATCTGCTGGAACCGAGTGCGCCAGCGATCGGGGATCGGTCTGCTCAATTCGACCGCACGCAACCGAACCGAGGCCGATCGTGGATTGGAGGCGATTTCCTGCTCATCGGCCTTGACGGCGCCGCGGGTCAGCTCCCTGAAGAACGGTTGGGCGTCGGGCGGCACGATAGGCAGATCGGCCGGGGCATCGATCCTCAGCCCGTTGTTCATGAACGATTTGACGGTTTTGTCCTCCAATGAGTGGTAGGACTCAACCACCAGGCGGCCACCGACATTCAGCCGGTTCGCGATTTGGGGCAGGGTGGACGCCAGCTTCGTCAATTCGCCGTTGACCTCGATGCGCAGCGCCTGGAATACGCGTTTCGCCGGATTGCCTGCAGGGCGATGCGCCTTGGGCACCACCCGCTCCACCAGCGCGTTGAGCTGACCGGTGGTGGTCAGGGGTTCCTTGGATCGGTCGGCGACAATGGCACGGGCAATCTGACGGGCGAAACGCTCCTCCCCGTATTCCTTGAAGATACGTATCAGGGCGGGGGCGTCATATGTGGCGAGAACAGTCTGTGCCGTCAGCTTCTGGGTCGTGTCCATGCGCATGTCAAGCGGAGCGTCATGGGAGTAGGAGAACCCCCTATCCGTCTCATCGATCTGCAAACTGGACAGTCCCAGATCCATGAAGACGGCATCCACTCGGTCTATGCCCTGATTCGTCAGCACACTGTCAAACTCATCGAACGCGGCATGGACAGGCATGAACCGATCGGACAGTCCCTCCTGTTTCATGCGCTCGGTGGCCAGCGCCAGCGCCTCGCTGTCACGGTCTATGCCGATGAGCCTTGCCTGCGGAGCCGCTTTCAGGAACGCAATGGAGTGTCCGGCGATACCCAATGTACAATCCACGGCCACCGCCCCGTCATAGGCGAGGGCGGGAGCCATCAGCTTCACACAGTCCTCCAGCAGCACCGGCTGGTGAATGGCGGTCAGGTCAGTCATCAGATCAGTCATCAGAATTCCACCTCCGGCAATACGTCATCGGCAATTTCGGAGTAATCCTCTTCCTTCTGCGCGAGGTACGCCTCCCAAGCGTCCTTATTCCATATCTCGGCGCGTGTGCCCACGCCGATGACCACGATGTCCGAACCCAGATGCGCGTAATCACGCAGCATCTGGGGAACGACCACGCGCCCCTGCCTGTCCGGCTCCTGATCAACGGCACCGGAAAGAAACACACGAAGGTATTCACGGGCCGCCTTGTTCCCCACCGAGGTGCGTTGGATCTGCGCTGCGATGCGCCTGAATTCATCAAAAGGCAACAGATACACGCAACGCTCCTGGCCACGGGCCATGACCAGCCCTGCTCCGAGTTGCGAACGAAACTTGGCGGGAAGCGCCACGCGTCCCTTGGCATCGATCTTCGGCGTATAGGTGCCAAGCAGCAACGGCGGCAGTCCATTGAGCATGTCGGAGACGCCGGTGGAACCATGGCTCTGGGTCGATTCGGCATTCGCCATTTGCTCGTCAGCCATGATTCCACCTCCTTTTTCGCGCACACTCGATACACTTCGGCCCACTGGTTCACCACTTTACCCCACTTATCCCCATTTTCCCCCACCAATACACAATCTACGCATGCTTTGAGGGACATTTCCCCCGCCCACGCGTGTCGGGAGACGAATCATGGGCCACGCCGAAAAGAGCGCCGACGCCGCCGGACACCGATTCCGCGCACCGCTCGCCTGCAAAGCCCGCTTCAGCCTGCTGCAGCACGCAGTACGGCATCCGCAGTCGAATTCACTCGATGTTCACCCTGCTTCACCTGTCAGCAGGCGTCCCGGTAGGGGGCGTGCGGTAAATTTGAGTGCCTTAAAGTGTTGACCCGGAAGAAACGGAAACGAAGAGAGCATGTCGAGTTACGCCTCACAATTGCACGAGGAACAACAGGCCGTCGACCGCGCGTACGGCCGTCTTGATGACCTCCGTGCCGAAATGTGGCAACGTCTGGACACCGTACGCGCCGCAGGATCCCACGGATCGCCCACCCAGCGCACCGAGAGGGATTCCTTCGCCACCATGTACGAGGACCGTCTCACCCAGCTGCGCAGCGTGGAGGACCGCCTCGTGTTCGGCAGGCTTGACGCCAAGGACGGCACACGGCGTTACATCGGCCGCATCGGCCTGTCCAGCAGCGACCATGAACCGATCCTGACCGATTGGAGGGCCGAAGCGGCACGCCCCTTCTACGAGGCGACCCCGTCCAACCATGGCGACATCGTCATGCGTCGGCACATCACATTGAGCTTCCGCAATGTGGTGGGTGTCGAAGACGAAGTGCTCGACGTCCATTCGGATCAGGTGGGGCAGGCCTCCTCCGCGGGAACGCTGACCGGCGAAGGCGCTCTGCTGGCTTCGCTGAGCTCCAGGCGCACCGGCAAAATGACCGATATCGTAGCCACCATCCAGGCCGAGCAGGACCGCATCATCCGCTCCGACATGAACCGCGCCGTGGTGGTGCAGGGCGGCCCCGGCACCGGCAAGACCGCAGTGGCCTTGCATCGTGCCGCCTACCTGCTGTACACGCATCGCCGCACGTTGGAGCGCTCAGGCGTATTGGTGGTCGGCCCGAGCTCGGCGTTCCTGCACTACATCGATCAGGTGCTGCCCTCGCTCGGCGAGACCGGCGTGGTCTCCCGGACGATCGGCGACCTCATTCCGGGCATCACCGCGACGGCGACGGATACGCCGTATGCGGCCAAGCTCAAGGGAGACCGACGCATGGCACAGGTGGTGGCCAACGCCATCGCCGCACGCATCCGCGTCCCCGACAACCTGCCCACGGTCACCATCAGCGGCATTCAGGTGCCCATGCTCGCAGTGGACATCCAACAGGCGCAGGCCGACGCCAAACGTACCCGTCAGGCACACAACAAGGCTCGGGAGACTTTTATTCGCTCCATGCTCTCCAGCATGCAGAACCGGTACGCCGAGCAGCTTGATTACACACCTGATCAGGCGGAGCTCAACCGCGCCATGCAGCTGCTGCGCATGAACGACACCGTGCGAAAGACGTTGAACCTGTGCTGGCTGCCGATGACCGGAACATGGCTCATCGACCAGCTCTTCGCCCATCCCGAACGGCTCTCCACGTTGGCTGGCTGGCTGTCCGATGACGATATCCGCGCGCTGGCGCGTCCGAAGGGATCACCACTCACCAAGTCGGACATCCCCCTGCTGGACGAGGCCATGGAGCTTCTTGGCCCCGACCCCAAGGTCATGGCCAAGAAGTCGGCCTCCGATGCGCGCCGGGCCGCCGAGGAACAGTACGCCAAAGACACCTTGGCCGCCACCGGTCTCGGCCAAGGCATCATCTCCAGCCAAATGCTGCTCGACCAGATGAACGGTGGCGATGCAGAACTGACATCCCAGCGTGCCGCCGCGGATCGCGAATGGACATACGGGCATATCGTCGTCGACGAGGCCCAGGAACTGACCGGCATGGATTGGCGCATGCTGATGCGCAGGTGCCCGTCGCGTTCGTTCACCATAGTGGGCGATGTGGCGCAGACCTCCGCCTTGGGAGGCACGAGGCGCTGGGACAAGACGATGAATCGCCTGTTCGGCGCGGAGCATTGGGACCTGAACGAGCTGACCATCAATTACCGCAATCCACAGGCCGTCTCCGAACTTGCCTCACAATTCGCGAAGCATGAAGGTCTGTATATCTCGACGGTGCATGCAGTACGCAATCTGACCGGAGCGGTATCCCGACGGACCGCTCCCGACACCGCCTCGATGCTCGAGGCCGCAGCCGCCCAGACCGCGCAACTCGCCGACCACTATGTCTCCTCCGACGGAACCGGACGCATCGCGGTCATCTGTCCGGACGAGCTCATCCAGCCGATGCGCGACGCAGTGCGCAAACGGCTCTCTCAGCAATTGGATGCTGCCGAATACCAGCGACTGATCGATCAACCGGAATGGGATGAACAGATCAGCGTATGCGGTACCGAAACAGTCAAGGGCCTGGAATTCGACGCGGTCATCGTGGTGGAGCCGGGCCTGATCATGGATGAGGCACCCAGCCGTCTGGTCGCCGCATCCGACCTGTATGTGGCGATGACCAGACCGACGCAGAAACTGGTTATAGTTCGGACAAAAGCGGACGAGCAGTCCCTGAACATCTAAGGTGATACATATGCCGAAAGCACTTTTATTGGAGAACATCCATCCGGATGCAGCGCAATCATTGCGCGATCACGGCTTTGAAGTCGAAACGATGAAGGGCGCTCTGAGCGAGGACGAGCTCATTGACGTATTGGATGGCGTGGATGTGGTCGGCGTCCGTTCCAAAACCAGCGTCACCGCACGCGTACTAGAGGCTCGCCCCACCCTCAGCGCCGTGGGTTGCTTCTGCATCGGAACGAATCAGGTCGATCTGGAATACGCAGGCAAGCATGGCATTGCCGTATTCAATGCACCATACTCCAACACCCGTTCCGTGGTGGAATTGGTGATTTGCGACATCATCTGCCTGATGCGTCGTATCCCCGCGCATACGCATCACATCAAGCATGGCGTCTGGGATAAATCCGCAGCTGGCTCCCATGAGGTGCGCGGCAAAACCTTGGGCATCATCGGGTATGGCAACATCGGGTCGCAGCTGTCCGTGCTTGCCGAGGCTTTGGGCATGCGAGTGGTGTTCTATGACATCGAAGAGAAGCTGGCGCTGGGCAACGCCCACCGCTGCGCAACGCTGAATGAACTGCTGGAGCAGTCCGACGCGGTGACGCTACATGTCGATGGTCGCAAATCCAACACTGGCTTCTTCGGCGAAGACCAGTTCAATCATATGAAGCAGGATGCAATCTTCATTAATCTGTCAAGAGGATTCGTAGCCGATCTGGACGCGCTCAAGCAGCATCTCGATTCAGGGCATCTTGCTGGCGCGGCGGTGGATGTGTATCCGGTGGAGCCGAAGAAAAGCGGCGACGCGTTCAATACGCCGCTGGCCAACGAGGCCAATATGATTCTCACGCCGCATATCGGTGGCTCCACGTTGGAAGCCCAGGAATCCATTGGTCATTTTGTCTCCCAACGACTTGAGGATTACTGGTTCAACGGATCGACATCATTGTCGGTGAACCTGCCTCAGATCAATCTGAGCGGCTGCAAGGGCGTTTGCCGAATCGCACACCTGCACGACAATCTGCCGGGTGTTCTCGCTCGAGTCAATCATGTCCTCGGCGAAAAGAACATCAATATTTCGTTCCAGTCGTTGGCCACCGAGGGAGAACTCGGCTACGTTGTCACGGACGTGGCATCCAAACCGAGCGAAGCGACATTAAAGGCCCTGGGCGACATCGAGGGCACCATCCGCATGCGCGTCACCCACTGAATACAGACAGCGGCACGGAGCTTCTAGTGGTCTGTCTCGTAAATAACTGAGGGATTAAGCTTGTTCTCTCCCCCAGTCAGCTTCGCTGACAGCCCCCTCGCCAGAGGGGCCAGAACCCTACAGACAGGATGTTGCCGTGAAGCAAACAGCGGAGTTGTTTGTAGGCAACATGCAAGCCGACAGGTAAGAGAGCAGGCTGCGCATGGAGCGCGTTCCTGATTGCAGGACTGGCTGTCAGCAAAGCAGACTTGGGGAAGGACCATAGGCATGCCATTGATGAGTTGCGCGACAGGGCTGCTTCAGCGCTCCTTACTGCGGAGCTCGTCAATGGCATGCTGGAAATCCTCGAGACCCGAGAAATCCTGATATACACTCGCAAAACGCAGGTATGCCACTTCATCCAAGTCACGCAAAGGCTTGAGAATAGCCTTGCCTACCTCATCCGACGTGACTTCCGCAAGGCCGCGCGAACGAAGGTCCTCCTCCACTTTCTGCCCCAGCGCCTTAAGATCCTCTTCACGAACCGGACGTCCCTGACACGCTTTTCGTACACCATTGATGACCTTGTCACGGCTGAACGGCTCTGCTCCACCGGACCGCTTGGTCACGAATAGCATGCTGGTCTCCACCGTGGTGAAACGTCGATTGCATTTCGGGCATACACGGCGTCTGCGAATGGAATGACCATCCTCGCTGATGCGAGTGTCAATGACTTTAGTGTCGGGATTCTGGCAAAAAGGACAATGCATGCCACCTAGAATAACGTGTTCATACCGAAAAACCGAATGCAGGTGGGTTGTATCATGCGGATGCACACCGTACGAAAGCGAATCATGCCGATGCATGCAGTATCGATACACACTCATATCGATACTCGCTCATGTCGATGATGCGCACATATTCGCGTCATGCCATCTGGGGGACGAGGATATGCTGGCCCGCCCGCAATGAACCGGAATCCAAATCATTCAGCGCAATCAGATCATCAACCGTCTGCTGCACATCCTGACCTTCGGGCGTAATCGAAGACGCATACGACCACAGTGTGTCACCGGGTCTTACCGTGTAACCGATGACATCCGTTGTACCGGTGTCCGACTGCGCGGACTGCACCGACCATATACCCATGCCGCACCACGCCAACGCTACGGCAAGCATCAACGACAGCAGCCAATGCCGCTGCCCGGCATGCGACCGATTACGGAACACGGCTCCCTGTCCCCTACCATCCATGCGCGCAATCACAGCACGACGATGTGCAACACCACGCACTTCGCGAGTACCAGCAACGCGATCACGAGCACCGGCCAATGCAGCTGAACCAGTCATCACGACAACCTTTCTCGAACAGATGTTCTATCGAACATCTGTTCTTAGCATTGCACATGCGTTCGAAGATGTCAAGTTGACACTCGAACAGATGTTTGATTTTTCGCATATGTCACGGTATGCTGAAACAAGTATGAAAGGAGCCCTCCGTGAGCACGATCCCCTTCGCCTCCAGCCACGAGCGCAGCAGCGATTCGCTGTCCGAGCGACAGCGCAAGGTGCTTGAAGCCATCACCTCCCATATCGAAGAACAGGGGTTCGCGCCATCATTCCGTGAAATCGGTGCGGCAGCCGGGCTCAAAAGTCCCTCCTCGGTCAAGCATCAGCTGCATGTGCTTGAGGAAAAAGGGTTCATTCGTGTCAACGCCAATAAAGGACGGGCCATCGAGGTCATCACTCCCGTGACCCCTGCTCCACAGGATGCCACGCAGGATACGGAGACGGGCGAGGTGGAGCAGACCACGACGGCTGAAATCTATCGATTCCCCGACGAGGCAATCAGCGAATCTCGCGATGTACCACTGGTGGGTCGCATCGCCGCCGGAACGCCTATCACCGCTGAGCAGCATATCGACGATGTCATGCGGCTGCCGGAGCGTCTGACCGGATCGGGAAAGCTGTTCATGCTCGAAGTGCACGGCGATTCCATGGTGGACGCAGCCATTTGCGACGGCGATTTCGTAGTGGTCCGCGAACAGAATTCCGCAGTCAACGGGGACATCGTGGCTGCGTTGCTGGATGATGAGGCTACGGTGAAGACGTTCCGTAAGGATCACGGACATGTCTGGCTGATGCCGCATAACCCGGCCTACTCCCCTATCGATGGCACGCACGCTACCATCATGGGCAAGGTGGTCACCGTGTTGCGCAAGCTATAGCCTAGCCGCGCATCTGCGCACAACGAGGTTCCGTGTGACCTTGTGAAGGGCACACGCAAGCGACATGTCCCCTTCACAAGGCCGACGCTCCGACCTTCGGCACTAATGGCCAAAATTCGCAGGTCATCGATGCAGCTCTTCAGCGGACTGGGTGGAGTAGCCTTCCGGCTCCAGTTGGAACGTGGTATGCGGCACCGAAACAGGGAAATGCTCGCGCAGACAGTCCTGAAGTTGGGCGAGCACCTGCGCGGCCTGTTCCATATTGAGATTCTTGTCCACCACGACATGCGCCATCAATATCGGCATTCCCGTCGAAACCGTACTGGCATGCAGATCATGAACCGCAATGACGTGTGGAACATGCTCCATATGCTCACGCACGGCATCCAGATCAAGACCCTTCGGGGTCTCCTCAAGCAGTACCCTCACCGCATTGTGCAGCAACTTGATGGCACGCGGAATCATGAGCAGCGCGATAACGCCACCTGCGACGGCATCAAACCCATTCCACCCCGTCGACATCATGACCAGTGCGGACACGACCACGGCCACCGAGCCAAGCGCATCGTTCATGACCTCCAGGAAAGCGGCTTTCATATTCATGTTGTCTTCACGTTGGGAAGCCAGGATGAATATGGAAACGACATTCGCGGTCAGACCGAGTACGCCCACGAACAGCAGCAGGTTGACGTCCTCGACACGTGTCGTCGATTGTCCGAACAATCTCATGCCGGCCTCCACCAACGCATAGACGCCGACGATCATCAGCACCAATGCCCCTGCGGCAGCCGTCAGCACCTCGAGACGGGCCCATCCCCACGTGCGCAAATTGTTCGGCTTCCTACGCATCAATACCGCGGTGACCGTGGAGGCGATGAGCACCGACATGTCAGTGAGCATATGGCCCGCATCCACCAGCAAGGCCAGCGAACCGGTCAGGACGGCGGATACCACTTCGACGACGAACACAGTTCCCGTCACCGTAAGAGTGGCCATCAATCGTCGCTGATGCGCCTGGGCTGCGGACTGTGTCACGCTAGTCGAGGAATGATCATGGGACATGTGGAACAATGCATCCTTTCCGGTTCCATTTGAAACCGTTTCTCAATACCATTTGCGTTATCGCCCGGAGACGACGAAACCCCGGCACATGGCCGGGGTTTCGCAATAGTACCTTATGGTACCTGAAAGCAACCGCTCAATCAGAAGCCGAACTTGGCGGCGGTCTCCTTCAGGGTCTCCGCGGAGCGCTTCAGAGCAGCGAGCTCCTTGTCGGAGACCGGGGTGTTGATGGCGGTGTTGACGCCCTGACGGTTGAGCAGGGTCGGCACGGACATGCAGATATCGGAGATGCCATGGAAGTCCTTGAGCATGGAGCTCACCGGCAGAATGCGGTTGGTGTCATGCAGAACGGCCTCGACGATGTCCACACCGGACATGCCGATGGCGTAGTTGGTGGCACCCTTGCCGTTGATGATCTTGTAGGCGGCGTTCTTGACTTCCTGGTGAATCTCTTCACGCTTGACGGCGTCGAGCGGCTCGTGGCCCGGCAGCGGGGTCCAATCCAGCATGGGAACGCCACCGATGGTGGCGGACTCCCACAGCGGCACTTCGGAGTCGCCATGCTCGCCGGCGATGTAGGCGTGGACGTTCTTGACGTTGACACCGGTCTGCTGGGCGATCAGGAAGCGAAGACGGGCGGAATCCAGGTTGGTGCCGGAGCCGAAGACCTGGCTCTCGGGCAGGCCGGAAATCTTCTGGGCGACGTGGGTGGCGATGTCGACCGGGTTGGTGATGAGCATGTAGATGGCGTTCGGGGCGACCTTGACCAGGCCCGGGATGATGGCCTGCAGAATCTTGACGGTGGCGCCGACGAGCTCCAGACGGGACTGGCCGGGCTTCTGACGCGGGCCGGCAGTGATGACGATCATATCCGCGTCGCGGCAGATCTCAGGATCGTCGGAACCGTCGATGGACACGGTCGGGTAGAAGCTGGAGCCGTGCTGCATATCGAGCACCTCGGCCTCCACGCGTTCCTTGGCAATGTCCTCAAGCACGATCTCGCGAGCGACGCCACGCTGGGCAGCGGCGAAGGCGAGGGTGGAGCCAACAGCACCGGCACCGATGATGGCAAGCTTCGTGGGCTTAACGGTAGTTTCCGCCATGATGGATTTACCTCTCTTCAAAGGCGGTCTGCAGTATGGCAGGCCTTGTGACTAACGGTTTCACTGTATAAAACCGTGCCGACGTTTGCGCTCCCATGAAACCGCCGAATCAACAGACAATCCCAGCATTCGCAAGTGTTGTTAGCGCTCACAATACATCTGTGATGTTGCTCACGTTAATCGATTGACGCATCAATGACCCGTGCAGCAAGGTGGGAGTCGACGTCCGCTTCCAGCAATACGCCGTCATCACGGTATTCCACCTTGCCTACCTTGCCGTATTCGCGCACGCGGGACAGCAACGAGCCAGCGCTGTAGGGCAGCACGGCATTGACGTGCACATGCGGCACCGGAAGCAACGCCTCCACGGCGGCACGCAATCCATCCACACCCTCGCCGCTATATGCGGAAACGATATACGCATCAGGCTGCAACGCCATCAACCGCTCCCGAGTGACGGCATCGACCTGATCGGCCTTGTTGAACACCACGATGCGCGGAATGGATGCCGTGCCCTCGATATCCGCCAGGACGGCATTGACCGCATCGATCTGCGAGAAGGGGTCCGGATGAGAACCATCCACCACGTGCACAATCACGTCGGACTCCGCCACCTCCTCCAGCGTCGATTTGAAGGCCTCCACCAGCTGGGTCGGCAGCCTGCGCACAAAACCCACTGTGTCCACATAGGCATACAGCCGTCCATCATGGGTCTTCGCACGACGGACCGCAGTATCCAGCGTGGCGAACAGCGCGTTCTCCACCAGCTCTGTCGAGCCGGTCAGCCGATTGGTCAACGACGATTTGCCGGCATTGGTGTATCCGACCACCGCCACCGTCGGCAGCCCATAGCGCCTGCGGGATCCGCGTTTGATCTCACGCGCCGGCGCCATGTCGCGTATCTGGCGACGCAGCCGCGCGATGCGGGTGCGGATCACACGACGGTCCATCTCGATCTTGGTCTCGCCAGGGCCACGGGATCCGATACCCGCATCCGCGCCTGCTGCACGGCCTCCGGCCTGACGGGACAGGGAGCCACCCCAGCCACGCAGTCGCGGCAGCATATACTCCAGTTGGGCCAGCTCCACCTGCGCCTTGCCTTCGCGAGAAGTGGCATGCTGTGCGAAGATATCGAGGATCACCGCGGTGCGATCCACCACTTTGACTTTGGCGGCATCCTCCAGCGCACGACGCTGAGAAGGGGCGAGATCATCATCCACGATGATGGTATCCGCCTCCTCGCGCGCCACGATATCGGCGATCTCACGAGCCTTTCCCGAGCCGACATACGTGGCGGCATCCGGCTTCAACCGATGCTGCAACAGACCATCGCACACCACGGCACCCGCGGTTTCGGCGAGCGCGGCCAGCTCCCTCAACGATTCCTCGGCCTTGGTCTGCGTCGTAACCGCACTCGACCAGACGCCGACCAGCACCACGCGTTCGAGCCGCACCTTGCGGTACTCGACTTCAGTGACGTCCTCCAGTTCGCCAAGACCCGCCACATGCTTGAGTTCGTTGCGAGCCTCGCGCTCCTCCCATTCCTGATTGGCGTCCTCATGCCATCCTGATGGTTGCTGCGTGGTGTCGAGCAGCACATCCGACTGGGCGGAAAGGACTCCTTGCGAAGTGATGCTGGAACTGCCATGGTCGATGTCGGTGTACTGGTTGTGTTCGCTCAAGGGCGCCTCTCAAATCCCGGGTTCACGATTCTTCTATGGCTCCTTATTATCATCAGACGAGCTGACATGCCCGAAACGTGTCACAATGGCCACAGAGCCCGTCAATATGTGTATGAGCCGTGCGAGCACGGCGATAACCGATGCGCAGACCGCGTGGAAATGGAGTCGATGCAATGGCAGAACAGTATTTCGCTTCCGAGCCGCAATCCAAGGATGCGCGCAAGACGATGAACGTCACCCTGCGTGGCCATGAGGCGAAGGTGCAGGTGTCCAACGGCGTGTTCTCCAACTCACGTGTCGATCTTGGCACATCCGTGCTGCTCCGTCAGGCCCCTGACCTGCCGCTCGAAGGCGAATTTCTGGATCTGGGCTGTGGATGGGGGCCGATTGCCCTCGCCATGGCTTTCGACTCCCCCGATGCACATGTCTGGGCCGTGGATGTCAACGAACGCGCCCTGGACCTGACGCGCGTGAACAGCGAGGCGAATGGCTGCACCAACATCAGCATCTCGCAGGTGGACGATTCAAGCACACCATTGCCGGCGGCGCAGCAACCAAAAGACGCAGTAGCATTGCCACAGGAGCTGCAGTTCGATGCGATCTGGTCGAATCCTCCGATCCGCATCGGCAAAGAGGCCCTGCACACGCTGCTCATGGCCTGGCTGCCGCGGCTCAAGCCGGGCGCAGCCGCCTATCTGGTGGTGCAGCGCAATCTCGGTTCCGATTCGTTGATCCCCTGGCTGGATGAGGCGCTGGGCGCAGCGTTCTCGGTGCGCAAATACGCAAGCTCCAAGGGCTTCCGTATTATTGAAGTCCGTCATGAAATTTGAGTATCCCGCCGAACTTCCCGTTTCCGCCGCCCGTGAAGAAATCGCGCACGCGGTTCAGCATGCACAAGTCGTCATCATCTCCGGCCAGACCGGTTCAGGCAAGACCACGCAGCTGCCGAAGATCCTGCTCGAACTGGGCCGTGGCACCCATGGCCGGCAGATCGTGCACACCCAGCCTCGCCGTATCGCGGCACGCACGGTAGCCGAGCGTATCGCGTCCGAACTGGGTGTGCGATTGGGTGATGAGGTCGGCTATCAGGTCCGTTTCACGGATGAGAGCTCTCCGAACACCCGTCTGCGCGTAGTCACGGACGGCATCCTGCTCGCACAGATCCAGCGTGACCCGAACCTGTCCAAGTACGACACCATCATCATCGACGAAGCCCATGAGCGTAGCCTCAACATCGATTTTCTGCTCGGCTATCTGACCGCACTGCTGCCGCGCCGCCGCGATCTGAAGCTGATCATCACCTCCGCCACCATCGATTCGGTGAAGTTCCAGGAGCATTTCGCCCATGCCCTGCATGAGAAGGTGCCGGTCATCGAGGTGTCAGGGCGAACGTTCCCTGTGCAAGTGGTCTATGAGCCGCTGGGTACTGCGCCGGCGCTGATGCGCGAAGTGCCGGGGTTCGCCACGGGAGCCCGCCCTGGAGACGCCGATTATGAGGAGCTGGCGAACGCAATCGCGCAATCCGACGCCGATCTGCCCCGTTCACGTCGTTCGGACGACTATGCTGATGACGGCATCACCGACATGCCGACGGCAGTGGCTCGCGCCTGCGCCGAACTGGTGATCCACTCCTCCCACGAGCGAGGCCCGCGTGACATTCTCGTTTTCGCTTCCGGAGAGCGCGACATCCACGAGTTCGAGACGGCATTGCGCCATCATTACGGTCCGCGCGCGGACGACATGCGCCGGCCCGACGCCATTGAGATCATGCCGTTGTTTGCGCGCCTGTCCTCCTCGGATCAGCATAAGGTATTCGAGCCGCACACCCATCAGCGCATCGTCATCGCCACCAATGTCGCGGAGACCTCGCTGACCGTGCCGGGCATCCGTTATGTGGTCGATCCGGGCACCGCCCGCATCTCACGGTACTCCAAGACGGCCAAGGTGCAGCGACTGCCGATCGAGCCGATCAGCCAAGCCAGCGCCGACCAGAGAAGCGGCCGATGCGGCCGTGTCGCGGACGGCATTGCGATCCGCCTGTATTCGCGCGAGGATTACGAGACCCGTCCGCAGTTCACCGAACCCGAGATCCTGAGGACCTCGCTGGGTGCCGTCGTGCTGCACATGCTGTCGGTGGGCGTTGCGCGCACGGCCGAGGATGTCACGCACTTCGGCTTCATCGATCCGCCGGATATGAAAGCCGTGTCCGACGGTTTCAATGAGCTCACCGAGCTCAAGGCGATCGGACGCAAGCGCGGCGAAGTGACGTTGACGCATATCGGCCGGCAGCTGGCCCGCATCCCGATCGATGTCCGTCTTGGACGCATGGTGATCGAAGCGGCGAAATCCGGCTCTCCGAATCTGCTGGCCCAAGTACTGGTGGTGGTCTCCTTCCTGAGCCTGCAGGATCCCCGCGAACGCCCGGACGACAAGCGAGAGGAAGCCGACCGCATCCATAACCGGTATGCGGATGAGACGTCGGACTTCCTGACCGCGCTCAATATCTGGGATCGGGTGTTCCAGGCCGATGGCGATCCGAGCAATAACGCCCTGCGCCGCATCTGCAAGACCGAGTATTTCAGCTGGCTCAGGATGCGCCAGTGGAAGGATCTGGTATCGCAGCTGAGGCAGCTGTGCAAAGAGCTGAAGTTCAAGGTCGGTGACCCGCTCCCCTCCACGCGCCCCGGCTTGGAGGTGCGCCAGCTGCCGCTGAATCAGCAACCCGCACATTCGATGTGCTGCGCGTGGGATGCGGACGGCATCCACAAGTCGATGCTCGCCGGGCTATTGTCCATGATGGGCATGCAGGTCGTGCGCGAGCCCAAGGCCTCCGATTTCGCGGGACTCACCGGCGCAGCCCGGGCCCGTGCGATGAAACGCGCCCAGAAACAATCGAAGAACGACTATCAGGGTGCTCGCGGCACCCGTTTCGCCCTGTTCCCCGCTTCCGCCGTGGCCAAGAAAACCCCTTCGTGGGTGATGAGCACGGAATTGGTGGAGACCTCACGCCTGTGGGCACGGTATTCGGCGGCGATCGATCCGGCATGGGCGGAACCGTTGGCCGGACAATTGACGCGCACCACGTATGCGGAACCGCATTGGTCCGGTTCGCGCGGCTCGGCCGTGGCCACCGCGCGCGTGCTGCTGTACGGTTTGCCGATCGTGCAGGACCGCACTGTGCAATGGGGCGGCATCAACCCGTTGGAGGCCCGCGACTTCCTGCTGCGTCAGGGACTGGTGGAAGGCGATATCCAGCAGCGGTTCAGCTATGACGATTTCGTCGGCGCCAACCGCGACATTCTCGAGGATGCCGCCGAGGACGCCAGCCGAACACGCCAACTGGCGGACACCGTCTCGGACGAGGATCTGTTCGATTTCTACAATGCCGTGATCCCCACAGACGTCACATCGGTGGCGGATCTGGCGAAATGGTGGAAGAACGAGCATGACCGGCGGCCCGATCTCCTGACGTTCGACCCATCCAAAGTGGATCGCTTGGCGTCCAGCGAATCGGTGAGCCTGAACGATTACCCGGATCATTGGCATACGGTCGGCACGGACGGCCAGCCCATCGACTTGCGGCTGAGCTACGTGTACGAACCGGGCAATCCGCTCGATGGCGTGACCGTGCATGTGCCGTTGAAGGCGCTTTCCCGTATTGCGCCCGACCAGTTCACCTGGAATGTTCCCGGTCTGCTGGACGAGTTGATTCTGGCGATGATCAAGGCGCTGCCCAAACAGCTGCGTGTGCAATTCGTCCCCGCTCCGGATGCGGCCCGTGCTATCCGCACGTGGATTGACGAGCATTATCCCGATCTGCCTGGATCGGGCTCGCAGCAGAAACCGAATCCCGCTCCGGTGAACGAGGACGGCGAGACCGTAGGCTGGCCTGACCTGGCCCATGTATTCACCAAGGCGGCCATCGCCACCGTTGGGGCGCAGATTCACCCCGAAGTGCTCGGCCCGGAACTTATGGACAGGCTTCAGCCGTATCTGAAGGTCACGTTTTCGGTGGAGCAGCAGATGCCGCCAAGCGGTTCGCCTCGCGGCCGACGTCGTGGCCATGGTGCCGTCAAGGTGTTGGAGACATCGAAGGACCTTGTCGCCCTGCAACGCAAGTACGCAGCGCAGGCGCAGGCGCAGGCCCGCCAGATGGTGCGGAAACAGGCTGATCAGGCGGCGAAGCAAGGCAATCTGGTGAGCCAGGCGAATCTGCTGCATAAGGCGGGGGCCACTACCGAATCGCGCGCCACCATGCTCTGGCATGGTGCGCTGGACGCGCTCCACCTGCCGGACGAACGTGTGTCCAGCAGGTGGCTGGGCGCAGAGGCGCTGATGTTGGCGGCGGCACCGTACAAGTCCACCAAGGCGCTTGTGGAGGATCTGCAGCTTGCAGCGGTCAAACGTCTTCTGCCGAATGTGGACACGCTGAAGGATGATGAGGCGTTGGCGAACGCCGTGCTTGACGTGCGCGAGGTGTACGAGGATACCGTCTATCAGGTGGCCCATGATGTGATCGGCATCATCAAGGCGTATGCCGAGGTGGACAAGGCGACATCCGGCAAAGCCGACCTTCCTCTGCTTTCGGTATTGCAGTCGATTCGCGAGCATATCGTCACACTGGTCTACCCCGGTTTCATCGGGCGCACGCCCCCGCAGGCGCTCAGATCACTGTCCCGCTATCTCAAAGCCGATGTGATGCGTCTCGCCAAGGCGAAAACCGACAAGAACCGTGATGTGAAATGGGCGTGGCAGGCCGATGAGGCCAAACAGCTGGTGGACAAGGCGATGGCTCATGCCAAGGCGGAACCTGCCGGGCCGAAGCATGAAGCGTTGATGAAACAGGCGGAGCAGGCCAGATGGATGCTGGAGGAGTTCTATGTGAGCCTATGGGCCCAAGAGCTCGGCACCAACGGACCGGCGTCGCTGAACCGCATCAAGAAGGCTCTGACGTGATTGCCGACTGACATTGGTGGGTCTGGCATACGCATCTCGACACACTCAAGGCCGTTCGGCCAAGCCTACGGTCCGTGATACGCATGTCAGACCAGCCCGACCCTCCAGACCCACCAGATCCGTGCCACCGGTGCTTTCTGCGGGAAGCCCGTGGATTCACCGCGAGCGTAATGGGCTCCTATCTGCGGCTATTACAATAACGGGCGATGACACAAGCGAAGCAATCGAACAGCAACACCCGCAAGCCCAGTCGTGGCGGCAAGCCCAGCAGCGGCAAAAGTGCCAGTGCGCAAGGCAAGAAGGCGCGCAGCCGCAGACCGGCGAGCGCCAGGTCCCAGAACCGCGGTGTCCGCAATCCGCTGCAGTGGTGGAAGCATGCCGGCCCGTGGCAGAAGGTCAAAGCGGTATTCGTCACCACGGTCGTCATCATCTGCGCCATGGCTTTGGCGTTGGTCACCGTGCGCTTCGCCGAGTGGCGCATCGACGTCAAGGAAGCCGAAACCCGCCAGCTGCAACTCACACAGGAATATGACTTCGATCCCGGAGACATCATCTCGGATGGGCAGTTCTTCAACGGCAACGCAATGAGCGAATCCGAAGTGCAATCGTTCCTCGACGAGCAGGGTGCCGCCTGTTCCGGTGCAGAATGTCTCAAATCGAAGACCTTCGACACCACCGACGAGCCAGCCGACGAATACTGCGACGCCTACAAGGGCGCGAAGGGTGAGACAGCTGCAGCCATCATCACCAAATCGGCCAAGGCATGCGGCATCAGCCAGAAGGTGCTGCTCACCGTCCTGCAAAAGGAACAGCACCTGGTCACCGCCACCACCATCACCGATTTCCAATACAAGGCCGCCATGGGCTTGAGCTGTCCGGATGACGCCAACTGCGACCCGCAATACGCCGGTTTCTTCAAGCAGGTGTTCGGCTCAGCCAAGCGCTACCAGTATTACACTGCGCACGAGGATCGATACGGATACCATGCCAATGCACTGAACTACGTGCAGTATCATCCGAACGCCTCCTGCGGCGGCACGGATGTATACATCAGGAACAAGGCGACCGCATTGCTCTATATCTATACGCCGTACCAACCCAACGAGGCGGCGCTGGCCGCCGGTGTGGGCGAGGGCGACTCATGCTCAAGCTACGGCAACCGCAACTTCTCCATCATCTATGAAAGCTGGTTCGGCTCGCCCCGCTCCTGAACGCATCCCCGGGGCAGGGTGCGGGGTACGTTGGCGGGGTGCGTTCACCGTTCGACGCGCTTGCCGATGTACGTCCCGAGCATCATCGACATCACCATGGCCAGCAACGCGAACATAGCGCCAACCGGGCCAAGCCAGGTCAGTCCAAGGTGATCATTGACGACACCACCCACGGCGGAGCCTATTGCGATGCCGATGTTGAAGGACATGGAATTGAGCGACGCGGCGAGGTTCATCGAACCGGGATGGGATTGGGCAGCCACATCCATGTACAGCACCTGCGATGATGCATTGAACAGATACATGAACATGCCGAGCAGAATCAACGCGATCGCCCCATACCAGGACAGCCAATGGGCGACAGCCAGCGAACACAGCAGCGCGGCATGAGCCAGGAACACCCAGCGCAGATGAAACAATGGCTCCACTCCCCTGCCATGCTCAGCAAGTTTGCCTGCATACAGGTTGCTCCACAGACAGGCCACGCCATAGACCACCAGGCCAAGGCTCACGTATCGCCCGGGCAGATGGACCTCATCGCGCAGAATCGGCGTCAGATACGTATAGAACACGTAGCTGGAGCCCGCGCCGCACACCACGATGAGCACGCCCAGATGGATGCGCCGATCGAAGAACAGGCGGAACTGGGATAGGAACCCGACTTTGACGATATGGCTGTTGCGCGGCAGCACGGTGAACATCAGCACCATCAGCGCCACAGTCAATGCCGAGATCAGATAGAACGTGACGCGCCAGCCAAAGGTATTGGCGATGTATGTGCCGATCGGCACACCCACCACAGAGGCGATGGAGAAACCTGAGAACACCCACGCGATGAACTTGGTCCTGTAATGCTCCTGCGTCACATCGGGGGCGAACGTCATGGCAATGGCCACCAATGTGCCGGACACCGATGCGATCAGCAAGCGGGCCGCCAACAGCACCGGATAGTTCGGCGCGAAAGCGCACAAAACATTGCCCGCCAGGAAGACGCCCATCAGCGTCAAATACGTGGCGAATCGGGGAAAACGACCGGAAATGGCTGAGCCCAGCGGCGTGCAAGGCGCGTACATGAACGCGAAAATGGCCACCAGATTGCCGACGGTCACTTCCGAAACCTTCAAACCGGTTGCGATGTCCGGCAGAATGCCCACGACCACGAATTCGCTCATGCCCAGCATGAAACTGGCGAAAATCAGAATGACGACCGGCAGGGTGAAGAAGCGGTCGGTGCGCGCGGTGCTTGCAGGTGCGTTCGCCATAGATGCTCTCTCGAATACTTTTGTTCCCAGTGTCACAAACCGATGCGGCAGTTACGTCAATCGTTTTTCATATCGGCTCAACGATAACAGTATTCCCACCTCTGCCCGTCACAACTCTTGCGACATGCCACGGAAAACCCCGCCGATAGACCAACCATCGACGGGGTGGGAAAGTGCAGAATGCTTACGGTTACAGCTTCGGCAGGTATTTCTTCAGCTCGTATGGTGTGACCTGCTGGTTGTATTCTTCCCACTCCTGATGCTTGTTGTCCAGGAAGTAGCCGAAGGCGTGCTCACCAAGCACATCAGCCACGAAATCGGACTTCTGCATGATCTTCAACGCTTCGTCCAGTGAGCGCGGCAACGGCTGGATGCCCATGGCCTGGCGCTCGCCATCGGTGAGCTCCCAGACATCATCGCTGGTGGGTTCGCCGAGCTGCATCTGCTTTTCGATGCCGTCAAGGCCGGCTGCCAACAGCACCGAGTAGGCCAGATACGGGTTGGCGACCGGATCGAGTGCGCGGAATTCCATGCGAGCCGAGTTGCCCTTGCCTGGCTTGTATTGCGGGATGCGCAGCAGGGCGGAGCGGTTGTTATGACCCCAGCATATGTAGCTCGGAGCCTCGTTGCCACCCCACAGACGCTTGTACGAGTTGACGTACTGGTCGGTCACCGCACAGATCTCCGCCGCATGATAGAGAATGCCGGCGGCGAACTGGCGGGCGGTCAGCGACATGTTGAATTCCTGACCGGCCTCGTAGAAGGCGTTGGAATCGCCCTCGAACAGGCTCAGGTGGGTGTGCATGCCGGAGCCAGGCGCATCGGCCAGCGGCTTGGGCATGAAGCTGGCGTGGATGCCACGCTCCAGAGAAATCTCCTTGACCACCGTACGGAAGGTCATGATGTTGTCCGCCGTGGTCAATGCATCGGCGTACCGCAGATCGATTTCGTTCTGACCGGGACCGGCCTCGTGATGCGAGTATTCCACCGAGATGCCCATCTGCTCAAGCATGTTCACGGTGGCGCGGCGGAAGTCCATGCCTGGGCTGCGCGGCACGTGATCGAAATAACCGCCTTCATCGATAGGCGTCGGCGCCTTGGACCAATCGTCCTGGCTTTCGAAGAGGTAAAACTCGATTTCCGGATGCACGTAGAACGTGAAACCCTTGTCCTTAGCCTTGGCAAGCGCGCGCTTGAGCACATGACGCGGGTCCCCCAGCGACGGTTCGCCGTCCGGGGTGAGGATATCGCAGAACATGCGCGCCGTGCCCTGAGGACCGCCGCGCCAAGGCAGGATCTGGAACGTCGAGGGATCAGGATGAACGATCATGTCGTCCTCGGAGACCCTGGTCATGCCCTCGATTGCGGAACCGTCGAATCCGAGTCCCTCTTCGAATGCGGCTTCCAACTCGGCCGGAGCGATGGCCACTGATTTCAAGGTCCCCAACACATCCGTGAACCACAGACGAATAAAACGCACGTCACGTTCCTCGACGGTGCGCAGTGCAAACTCCTGCTGTTTATCCATAACGGCCAAGTGTTCCATACCCGTGTTACGAGCGCCGTTAACATCCCGGCAGATGTCTCAAAGGCCCGCACCCATGTTCCGGCACACCCGGTTCGGCATTACAGTTGTAGGTTATGAGCGAAGACCATCTGACACCATCCTCCAATCCGTCCATCGATGTGACCAGCTGGAAGCAAGCGGTCCAGCCGAAGGACCGTTCTCGCGCGGGCATCGCCGCACGCGCGAAAGCGCCTTTGGAGTCGCATGCCATCTGGCAGGTGCGCGAGGGACGCCGAGAGGCGATCGCGTTGCTTGAAGAGCAATCGGCGATTCGCGTGCCGGAGCTTATTCCCTTGAGGTACAAGCGCATGAGCGTCAGCCCATTCACCTTCTACCGGGGCACCGTGCTCATCATGACCAATGATCTGGCTTCCACGCCGGTCACAGGCATTCCGGTGCAATGCGTCGGCGATGCGCATATCGGCAATTTCGGCATCTTCCGCTCCCCTTCGGCCCGACTGGTGTTCGATATCAACGACTTCGACGAAACCGCGGTCGGTCCTTGGGAATGGGATCTGAAACGGTTGGCCGTGTCCGTGGAGATCTGCGGCCGCGCGAACAAAATCAGGCCAAAAGACAGGCGTGACGCGGTGCTGCAATGCGTACGCACGTATCGCGAGCGCATGAAATGGTTTTCCGAGATGGATTATCTGGACGCCTGGTATGAGCATCTGGACGTGGAAGAGACGCTGGACCGTTTCGAGTCCGAAAGCGGCAGACGCAATCCCATGCTGCGCGATACGGCGATGAAGGCGCTGCTCAAGGACAATGACGCCGCCGCGGCCAAGCTGTGCCATTATGAGGGTGGCAAGCTGCGGTTCAAATCGAATCCGCCGGAACTGGTTCCCATCAATGAGCTGTCCGAATATGCCGACCCGGAGACGCTGCAGGCACGTATCGATACGCTGTTCGAAAGCTATCGCCATTCGTTGTATGACGATCGACGCATGGTATTCGACCATCTGCGCTATCAGGATGCCGCACGCAAGGTGGTGGGCGTCGGTTCGGTGGGTCAGCGCGCATGGACCTCGGTGTGGATCGCACGTGACATCGATGACCCGATGATGATCCAGATGAAGGAGGCCACGTACTCCGTGCTGGAGCATTATTGCGGCGCTTCCCCCTACCCCACGCATGGGGAGCGTGTGGTCCAGGGACAGAAGCTCATCCAGAACACCGCCGATGTGCTGCTGGGATGGTCGAGTTTCATGGCCGAGGACGGCCGCAAGCGTGATTACTATGTGCGTCAGCTGTGGAACGGCAAGGGGTCCATCGACATCGACAGCCTCAATGCCGCCGACTTGATCGATCTGGCCCGCATGTGTGCATGGTCGCTGGCTCATGCTCATGCCCGCACCGGGGATTCGATCGCCATCGCCAATTACATGGGCGGCACCGATGAGTTCGATCAGGCCCTGGCATCGTTCTCTGTGAGCTACGCCGAGCAGAACGACGAGGACTATGCACTGTTCATGAAACTCATCGAATCCGGTGAACTGCCCTGCGCATAAATCTGGCGCAAACCGCCAGGCGTTGTGGGTTCCCTCCTCAGGGAGCCCACAACACATTCCGCTTACTTCGCGACCTGAAGCGCCTCTTCGAGGGTGAACGCCTTGGCGTAGAGAGACTTGCCTAGAATCGCCGCATCCACACCCAAATCGGACAAGGTCTTGATGGCGCGCAGATCATCCAGCTTGGAGATGCCGCCGGAGGCGGTGACCTTGGCGTCTGTGCGTTCGGCCACCTCGCGCAGCAGTTCGATGTTCGGCCCGGACATCATGCCGTCCTTGGCCACGTCGGTGACCACATAACGCGAGCATCCCACCGAGTCGAGGAACTTCATGGTCTCGAACAGGTCACCGCCCTCACGGGTCCAACCGCGGGCCGCCAGCGTGTGTCCACGCACATCGAGGCCCACTGCCACGCGATCGCCGTACTTCCTGATCACCGAAGCAGTCCAATCCGGATTCTCCAGAGCAGCGGTACCGATGTTCACGCGAGCGGCGCCGGCCTCCAGGGCCGCGTCAAGCGAATCGTCATCGCGTACACCGCCGGAGAGTTCGATGTTCACCTTGTCGCCGAGTTCGTGGACGATCTGGCGCAGCTGGTCGCGATTGTTACCTGTGCCGAATGCGGCATCCAGATCGACCAGATGAATCCATTCGGCACCGGCCTCGACCCAAGTGCTTGCGGCTTCGAACGGGGAGCCGTAATCGGTTTCCGAGCCGGATTCGCCTTGACGCAGGCGCACGGCCTTGCCGTCACGTACATCGACGGCGGGAAGCAAAGTCAACGACATATCAATCACCTTTCCAACGTGTTCGGGTATCGCCCGACCAGAATCATTGCTCGCAGTATCACAAGCAGCGCCACAATCCGCCGCGCAATCCGCCGCGCTTCGGTTCACAGCGTCGCGATCCAGTTCTTCAGCAACTGGGCACCGGCGTCACCGGATTTCTCCGGGTGGAACTGGGTGGCAGACAGCGGACCGCGCTCGTATGCTGCCACGAATCTGGAGCGGTCGTACCGGCACCAGCTCACCTGCTCGCGCTCACCGCTCAGATCGATGGAGAAGCGGGATGTGTCCGCCGGATGCACGTCCATCGCGGCATATGAATGCACGAAGTAGAAGCGCGCATGCTCCACTCCTTTGAGCAGCACGGAACCTTCGGCGGCGTCGATGGTGTCCCAGCCCATGTGCGGCACCACGTCGGCGTCCAGCGGATCGACCGAACCGCCAATCAGACCGATGCCGTCGGCCTGCTCGCCGTGTTCGGTGCCATGCTCGAACATGATCTGCTCGCCCACGCACACGCCGAGCACAGGACGGCCGGCACGGATACGGTCATAGATCACCCGGTCGCCATCGACATGCTTCAGACCTGCCATGCATGCGGCGAATGCGCCTACTCCGGGCACCACAAGTCCATCGGCCTCCAAGGCCTGCCGATAGTCGGATGTCAGCGTAGTGTCCACGCCGAGGTTTGCCAGCGCGCGCACCATGGAACGTACATTGCCGAACCCGTAGTCGAATACGACTGCTTTCTTGGTCATACGTCTCTCCTACTTGCCCGGATACGGGCGACTGTGATGTTATTCGATGCGGGATCCACGCCCGGCACGGCCTTGCCTGGTATGTCTGGCGAGTATATCCATGGCCTGATCATGATTGAGGTCAGCGGAATTCACCACTTCAAAACCCTGGCTCTTCAGTTGCACCAGCGTCACGATACCGAGCATCAGATCCTCCACGAAGCGTGGAGTGGAGTTGAAGAGCACTGGTGGCGCAAACGTCTGACCGGCATCTCCCTGCATGTACATGGTGGCCTCGAGTTTGTCCGCACGGTTGACTGCAAGCACCACAGCCATGCCGGAGACCACGGTGGTCAGGTCTTTGGCCGCGGCTTCGGGTCCGTCTCCGTCAAGGTTCTTCAGCACGGCGACCGCACCCTGATTGGATCCGATGCATTCCGCGGAGATATCGGACAACTGGCAGAATGCCGCCAGCAGTTCGGCGGAGGCGACTCGGGTGACGATCAGCGCAATCTTCGCCTTGTTGCCCAACAGGCCGGCGAGTTCATTGTCGAATCCCACAGACGGGTCCACGACATCAGCCATGGCTTCGTTTACGGCATTGGCGACATCATCCGTACTGGAGTCGACGCTGGAGTCGGAGCTGGCACCATCCTGATCGGAAGACTTGCCATCTGAGGCGGCGTCATCCGAGAATTCCTTTTCGAACCCGGCCAGTGCCGCCTCGAGTTCCTCATCAGAGAAATGGGCGTCATCCGGGTCGATGCCATCGGGATCGATTCCCTTGGTATCGTCTGCCATCACAGAGCCCCCTTGGTGCTGGGAATTAGGCCTTCGATGCGCGGATCGGGCTCGATCGCGAATCGCAGCGCCCTGGCCAAGGCCTTGAACTCGGCTTCAGCGATGTGGTGCGGATCGCGGCCGGCGAGCACCTGCATATGCAGGCAGATGCCTGCATGCAATGCGATTGATTCCATGACATGACGGACAAGCGATCCAGTGAAATGCCCGCCCATCATGCAGTATTCGAAACCTTCGGGCTCGCCGCTGCATACGCAGTACGGGCGTCCGGAGATGTCGACCACGGCCTTGGCCAACGCTTCATCCAGCGGCACGGTGGCATCGGCGAAGCGCCGGATGCCGCGCTTGTCGCCCAAAGCCTGCTTCAGCGCTTCACCGAAGACGATGGCCGTGTCCTCCACCGTGTGGTGTACGTCGATGTCGGTGTCTCCGTGGGCGTGAATCTTCAAATCGATGAGCGAATGCTTGCCCAGCGCGTTCATCATATGGTTGTAGAACGGCACCGACGTATCGATGTCGGTCTGACCGGTACCGTCGAGGTCCAGCTCCAAGTCGATATGCGATTCACTGGTTTCGCGAACGATGTGCGCGGTTCTTGCCATCAGCTCTCCTCCACAATATGCAGCACTTCGGCAAGGGCGGTACGGAAGGTTTCCATTTCCTCATCGGTGCCCATGCATACACGCAGCCATCCGTCCGGACCGACCACGCGGATCAGTACGCCGCGCTTCAGCAGTTCGTCGAAGATGTCGTCGCGACGGTCGAAGTGACCGCCGAACAGCAGGAAGTTCGATCCGGATTCCGCCACTTCGAGCGGCTGGCCCTTATAGGTCTGCTGCTTGAGCCAGGCGGCGGTGGCTTCGCGTGTTTCACGCAGATGTTCCACACGGCTCAACTGCTCGTCGGTGTGTTCGAATGCGGCGAGCGCGGCAGCCTGGGTCACGGCGGACAGATGGTAGGGCATGCGCACGATACGCACGCAGTCGATGATGCCCTTGTTCGCGGCCAGATAGCCGACGCGGGCGCCGGCGAAGGCGAATGCCTTGCTCATCGTTCGGCTGACCGCCAGATTCGGATGATCCTTGATCAGGCTTACGGCGCTGGGGGTTCCGGGCTTGCGGAATTCCACGTAGGCTTCGTCAATGACGAGAATAGGATGCACGCCTTCGCCTGCGCCGGCCACTTCCGCGGTTTCGCAGGCGGTGAGGATGCGCTCGATGTCCTCCATCGGCAGCGGGGTGCCGGTCGGGTTGTTCGGGCTGGTCAGCAGCACCATGGATGGCTTGACCTCGGCGATGGCTTCGATGACCTTGTCCACGTTCAGTGTGAAGTCGGGATTGCGATGTGCCAGCTTCCACCCGGTGAAGGTGTCGCGCGCGTACTCCGGATACATGGAGTACGTGGGGTCTGCGCCCAATGCCGTTCGGCCTGGGCCGCCGAAGGCCTGGAAGAGCTGAAGCATGATCTCGTTGGAGCCGTTGGCGCCCCACAACTCGTCCACGTCCAGTCGGGTGCCGGATTCGCGGGCCAGATAATCGCTGAACGCCTGGCGAAGCTCGATATGCTCGCGGTCGGGGTAACGGTTCAGCGTGGGTGCGATTTCGCGCACGCGCCTAGCGATGGTGTCGCAGACGGCCGGATCGGGAGCATACGGGTTTTCATTGACGTTCAGGCATACTGGAACATCCAACTGCGGAGCGCCGTAGGGCTCTTCACCGATCAGATCGTTGCGCAGTGGGAGGTTCGAAGGAATAGCGCTCACAGCAGACCAGCCTCCTGCTCCTGCTCACGCAGGGTCGCCTTGTCATACGGGTCCTTGACGAAACGGCTCAGCACGCACTCACCGTGGGCGGGCAGGTCTTCGGAGACGGCGAACGCGTTGATGCGGGCCGCCAGTGCCTTGAGGCCTTCCTCGTCGTATTCGATGACTTCGACCGGCTTCATGAAGGTGTGCACACCAAGTCCAGCGGCGAAGCGGGCGGTGCCGCCGGTGGGCAGCACGTGGTTGGAACCGGACATGTAGTCGCCCAGCGGCACCGGGGAATACGGGCCACGGAAGATGGCTCCGGCGTTCTTGATGCGCTTGACAACCGCATCGGCGTCCTTGGTCTGAATCTCAAGATGCTCGGCTGCGTAGGCGTTGGCCGCATCGATGGACTGGTCGAGGCCGTCGGTAAGCACGATGGCGGACTGCGTGCCGGACAACGAGGTGTGGACGCGTTCGGCGTGCTCGGTCTTCGGCACGCGGTAGTTGAGGTTCTCCTGCACCTTCTCTGCGAAATCCTCGGAGTCGGTGAACAGCACGGAGCCGGCGAGCTCATCGTGCTCGGCTTGGCCAATCAGATCGGCGGCGACCAGGCTCGGGTTGGCGTCCTTGTCCGCGATGATGCCGATCTCGGTGGGACCGGCGACCGCATCAATGCCCACGAACGCGGAGACCAGGGACTTGGCGGTCGCCACGAAGATATTGCCCGGACCGGTGATCTTGTCGACCGGATCGCACAGCACGTCGCCATCCTGCGGCTCGCTGCCCTTGGCTCCATAGGCGAACATGGCGATGGCCTGTGCACCGCCGACCGCATACACTTCCTTGACACCGAGAATCGCGCAGGTGGCCAGAATGGTCTTGTTCGGCAGGCCTTCGGCGTCATCTCGGGCAGGCGGAGTCGCAATGGCCAGCGATTCCACACCGGCGGCCTGCGCCGGCACGGCGTTCATGATGACCGAGCTCGGGTAGACGGCCTTGCCGCCGGGCACATACAGGCCCACGCGCTGAATCGGAATCCAGCGCTCGGCGACACGGGCCCCTTCGGCCAGATCAGTGTAGAAGTCCTTGGGAACCTGGTTCTTCGCCACAGCACGCGCGCGGCGCACGGATTCCTCGATGGCGGAGCGCACCTCGGGGTCAAGCGTGGTGAGCGCATCTTCAATGGCCTCGGCCGGCACGCGCAGGTGCTCCGGACGCACATGGTCGAACTTCTCCTCGAAGTCACGCAGGGCGGCGGCGCCGCGTTCCTTGACATCGTCAAGAATCGGACGCACCAGATCGGTGGCTTCGGATGTGCCCATGGCAGCGCGCGGCATCGCGGCAAGCAATTCGGCACGGGACAGTTTCTGACCACGAAGGTCAATGATTCGCATGATGTTCTCGCTCATAAAGCCACATCGTACCAACGTGAGCGGCCTAAGCGTCAAGGAACGCCCATGTTCACCCGTATCGTGAGATTATCATGCGTGATGATGTTCGCGGTGCAGGTTATTGACGCACGCCAAATGTCCGAGTGCCCTCATCAATGAGGGGCACATCATGCACGGCGACGTGACTCACTTCGGACCATCGCGGGCCAACGGCTAATTGCTTAACTAATGCTTGCACTGCATCATTACTCCCCTGCGCCTCCAGCTCGACCGAACCATCGAGGCAATTGCGCACCCAGCCCTGTACGCCTAGCCGACGCGCCTGAGTCACCGTAAAATAGCGGAATCCCACGCCTTGTACCAGTCCGGTGACCACTATATGTTTGCGAATCCTATCTGCCGATTGCTTCATGATGCTCAGTTCCTAGTCCATCGTCCGCAGCATTGGGTAGAGGTTCAGAAACCGCCGGTAAGCGTTGGCATATGTGCGTGCGGTGTCGGGATTCGGCTGATATACAGTGCGTTCGCATACTGATTGCAGCAGGCCCGGTGCATTGAATACTAATGATGCCATTGCCACGGCTGGCAGAATATCGGCGTTGGCGAATACTTCGATGGAATGTTCCAACACATCGGCCAGAATCTGGCACCAGGCCGCCTCTCGTGCACCACCACCAATCAGGGATATTGCCGTCGGCTCGGCATCAAAGCTTTCCATACCTTGGCGGATTGAGAAAGCGACGCCCTCCAATGCAGCACGAACCAAATCCGCTTCGGTGGTGTTTGGAGTAAGGCCCACGTAGGCACCGCGTATATTCGGGTTCATGACGGGGAAACGCTCCCCCACCAGATATGGCAGGCACAGCACGCCATTGGAACCGGGTTCTGATGCTTCAATAAGTCGATGCGCTTCTGCGTAATTGCCATCGGTGAATACACTGGTCACCCATTTGTGAACGTCGCCGGCATTGAGGAACGGTACTGCGTTCACGAATCCCGGTTCCACGCCGAATGCCAGATTGGCGGCACCTGGCTTGTCGGTGAACGGCTCGGGCGAAACGGTAGCGATCCAGCCCGAGGTACCGATATTGATGTTGTATTGACCCGGCTTGCTCACACCACTGGCTAATGTGGTCGCCCCGGCGTCTCCGATGCCTGCATACACCGGTGTGTCCACAGCGAAACCGGTCGACCACGCCGCGGCAACAGTCACAGTGCCGATCTGATCTTGTGGCTTATGCAATTCGGGCAATATGGCGAGGTCAATTGTTGCGGCCTTGCATAACGCCGCATCCCATTGGCCAGTACGAATATCCATCGCACCTGCCGTGGAGCAGGCCGCCACATCGCCGACGCATTCACCAGTCAGCTGTGCAATGAGATAATCCTTGGAACTGATCAGCACATGGCGAATGCGCGCATACGTTTCCGGCTCATGCTCGCGCAGCCACATCAGCTTCGGCACAGGCAGACAGCCCTCCAAACGATTGCCCACGGCTTCGAGGAAACGCGCCGTACCGCCCGGATACGCAGTGCCGAGCTGTTCGGCTTCGGCCTCGGCGCGGCCGTCCGAATACAGGATCGCGTTGCGCACAGGTTCGAGCCCGGCACCCAATGCGATGACATCCTGCATCTGCCCACTGCAGATGATGCCGGCGATCTGATTGGGTGCAAAGTCCGCTTCTTGTTTCGCGGCGGCGCGCAGCAGGTCCTGGGATACGTCGCAGAACGCCCGCCACCATTCCCTCGGGTCCTGTTCACGATGGTCCCCGTCGATGATCAGCGTCAAATCACGGCTCTTGCTGGCCACGATACGCCCGTCCCGCGCAACCAACGCACCCTTGAGCGCCGTGGTTCCCGAATCGAATGCCGCCGCGTACTGCACGCCGCCACCTTGACAATCGCCGTTGCCTTGACGAGCGTCACCGCTCTGTGTCATGTGTTTCCCCTCCTCGACATGTCCGCAGGTCTTCGATGCGCCGCCGAATGATCCGCTTCCCATCGTAGCCGCCTGTTGTTGCTGTTCACCCGGTAATTGTCCGGTTCTCAATGACGTAACGAGCAAACGCCGGCGCAGATTCGTGAAGTGTTCCATACCTACTTCCTCGAATGGGGATGCATCGGCTTATAGACCGCCTAGAACATAGCACGCATGTGCGGGAGCCGTACACATCATGGAAGGTGGCTGACTCCCGCAGAAGAATGCCAATAGCATGCCTGCTCACGGCGTGTCAGTAGACGGAGCAATGAAGACAAAAGAAACAAAAGAGTGACTTCTGTTGTTTTTGTAGGTTGGGTATGTGGTGGCCGTTTCGCTTCGCTGAGAGCGTACCTAGTATGGTACAGATGTTCGTCGTGTGCCACGACGCTGCAATATCGCCTGTGCATTTATCACCAAGAGGGCGACGCTCCACTAACATGACCGTTGCTCCCTTTATATACCACCGGATTCTTCAGTGATAACGTTGCACAAGGGTATTAGACCGGTACGAGGAGCAACAAGGTCGACCCAATATGACGGTGCCGCAACCTATTCATCGCATAGCTGACCAGCATCGACGTGCGCCGGCGTGCTCCCCCCGTTCCGCGGTTTTCTTCATAGAATAGGGTTGAAACAGTACCGATAGGGAAAGTGAGGCATGATGGCGATACAATCGACGATTACCCTTAACAACGGCAGCGTTATTCCTCAGGTCGGTCTTGGTGTCTTCCAGACTCCGGACGGCGAGACCACGGTGAATGCGGTGCAGACCGCATTGGAGACCGGCTACCGCCATATCGACACCGCGATGATCTACCGCAATGAGACTTCGGTGGGCGAAGGCATTCGCCGTGCCGGTGTGCCTCGCGATGACTTTTTCCTGACCACCAAGCTGTGGAATGACGATATCCGCGCGCATCGTGGTCTGGACGCCTTCCAGGAGAGCCTGGATCGTCTGGGACTGGATTACGTCGACCTGTATCTCATTCATTGGCCGGCTGACGGTTGGCAGCAGGCGTGGGATGACCTGCAGGAGATCTACGCTTCCGGTCGCGCGAAGGCCATCGGCGTCAGCAACTTCCAGCAGCACCACATCGAAGAGCTGCTGAACAACAGTGACGTGGTGCCTGCCGTGGATCAGATCGAATCCTCTCCTCAGTTCACCAATCAGGAGCTCATCGACTTCCTGACCACCAAGGGCATCCATACCGAAGCTTGGAGCCCACTGGGCGGCACCGGCGGCAACCTGCTGGGCAATCCCGTATTGGCCGAAATTGGTGCCAAGTATGGCAAGTCCGCAGCTCAGGTGGTGATTCGCTGGCATATTCAGCGTGGCGTAGTGGTACTGCCGAAGTCCACCCATGCCGAACGTATCAAGCAGAACTTCGATGTCTTCGACTTCAACCTGTCCCCCGAAGACATGGATGCCATCACCTCGCTCAACACCGGCCACCGCAACGGTGCCGACCCCGACGACTTCGACTTCTAATCGACGCGGCAATCGTGAGTCGGTCTGCGGCGTATAACGGCATGCCGCAGATCGACTCCAAAACGGCGGTTTTCAGCGAAAAGACAAGACGGTAGACTCGTCAGGGCGTTCCACCTGCTGTTCTAGCGTTCACTCCCCCTCTCGTTCTTCGTCACCGTCATCGTCGGACTGCTCATCGCCACCGAACACGGTTTCGAAAACGTCCTTGAACTCACCGAACACGGTTTCGTCACCGTAGACAGGAACATCCCTGCCATCGCCATCCTTCACGCCGCCTGCCACGGCATCCGACGACGCGACCACTTCCACAGGCTCCGGATCGGAGATGTGCAGGTATCCGCCGTCCGCCTTCAGCTGGGCGCGGTTGACCTCCTCCCATGCGTTCTCCCAGTTGAACAGTTCCTCGGCGTAACCCGGATACGGCTCCTTGTTGCGGGTCTCCCATGCGATGATCTGCTTCGGGGTGACCGGCTGGGAGGGGTGGAACTCCTCGGTAAGCCCCTCAGGAATCGGGACGGTGTAGTCGCTGATGTCGTCGTCGCGGTCTCGCGGGTCAGTGAACACGACTTTGGACTTAATGACCTTACCCATGGCAATCTCCTTTACTCGTTCGGCCAACCACCCTGTGCGGTTGGCTCATTGCCTGACACCCCTATCAACCGGACAAAACCCCAAAAACCGAGACACGCCTCAAATTCCAACGAAAAGAGCAGTTGTCAGATTGGTATAGACGTCAGCAAATACCGATGCAATGACAGAAAGGGCATACAGGAGGTGCATATGAATCGTCAATGTCGCAGATGGCGTATGCCCCCTAGCGCAGCACTGAATAGTGCGGCAGATGATGCGGCACGAGAGTCAATCTATAAGCAAGAACGCAGTCTTATCTATGTCTCGCTTACACGAGCCCGTAAGGTAGTTCTGCTGTTGGGACACTGACAAGAAACACCATGATTGGGGCTCTATCTGATTGATCGTGATCAGATAGAGCCCCAATCAATTCATCCTGCGATATATCGATCAGCTCACATCAATCAATCGATGACCTGCCAAACCTATCAGCCAGCGTTCGGTGACTCGGTACCCCGAGTAGCGCTGTTCTAAGGCTCGCGCGTAAAGATCCTGCTGAGCTCGGTAATCGTCGGCAAGACGTCTCTGCCAAGCGTCAAGAGATTCCCCGCTCTGCACCCGATCGGTTTTGTAATCGAACAATATGATGGATTGCGTTGCATCATCGACGACAAAGCCATCGATGACACCACGCACTACGATCTCCTCGTTTTCCCTGGAGGACAGCGAAGACGCCATATCCGGAGCCGCAGAACCATCAGCATTCGCGTTGCCGCTATTGAATACCGCCAATTCCTGCGCTCCAATCAGCATGGCGAAAGGCTCTTCCCTGTGCAGATCGGCTGGGTTTGAACGGATTCGGGCAGTAAGCCTTCTCAGAGCATCCGCACTCACAGTTGCACTTTCGTCGGAAACCTGTGCACTATCAATCCGCCCGCCTGAGACAAACCACAGCAGATTCGCCATCATCGTCTCGCTACGCAGAGTTTCGGCCACGGCCGGTGCAATCAGATGCGTGCGCAGCAATTGATTGATAGCCGATTCAATACCAGCACGACAGGATCCGGCATTATCCGAACACTCCCAGTTGAAGATTTCCAACACGTTATGCGCACCGGTGCCCACCTCAGCGGGAGAAGCCTCGTGCCTGGCAGATTCAGTCACCATGAAGTCGGGCAAGGCAAAGTCCATGCGGCGCCAGTCATCTTTGGCATCCACAATCACGTTTTCCGTTGCGTCATCCTCAACATCACTGTCTTCGCCATCCGTAGTCTGTTGGACACTCTTGGCCATCCAATAGCGAGCGCCGGAAGCATTGACAGCAGCTGGCACACGCAGCAAACCGTCTCCATCCACTGCAGGGCGTTGAGCCTCAACATTCATGCGCTTCTTGGTGTATGAATACCCTGGCGTTTCCGCACTCATCTCGGTCTGATATTCAGGATCGTCCGCGTGAATGGAAATCGTAATGCGCATGCCTGGCCGTGCGGTCTGCGGGTCGGCATCATCAGGATTTTGAGGAACCACAATGGCTCGAGGCTCACCGTCGATACGAATATCTTGCCAATCATGCGGAATCTGCGTGGAAACACCCGGCTCTGCCGATTGCTGCCATGCAAGCAGGCCCCCGAGAATCCACGACAAATACCGAGAAGACGAAACCAACGATTGCACCGACAACGCCTTGCGCGGCCCGCAAACGGTATCCACTTCTCGTATGGAAACGTCACCGATGGCCTTTTGCATATCCAGCGAATTGGGTTTATCTTTGGATTCCTTGGCATTCGCCACGATGATGAGCTTCTCCTTAGGCCTGGTCAACGCCACGTAGAGCAGACGCAGCTCTTCCTCCACGCTATTACGCTTCAACTCCTCCATCACATCATCGCGTTGGAAAGTGCCCAATTTGTATTCATGACGCGCGGAAACTACATTCATGCCAGCTATGCCATATCGCGCACCCGGCTTTTCCACCACGGGAACAGCTGTGTTCTTCACGTTATTCAGCAAATCACCCGAAGCGTTCATCACGATTACCACCGGCCATTGCAAACCCTTGGCCTTGTGAATGGTCATGATATGCACAGCGTTCTTGGTAGGAACCGTTGAAGCCTCCTCCCCCGCCTTGGCATCCGTTGCCCAAGATTCCACGGCATCGAGAAACGCACGAAGATTACGACCATGTGTGGATTCATAGGTTCTGGCCTTGGCACAAAGCGACTCCAAATTGGCTTTGCGCTGCGCGCCTTCCGGCAGCAAACCCGCATAATCGTACAAATCCGTCACCGCATACAGATGCCATAAGAGTTCATCCAGCGGATGGCCGGAAGCAAAGTCACGCATATCATTCAGAAGATTCAAGAACGCTCGACACTTGTCAGTCAATTCCTGGGTGCGCCATTTATGCGCCAAATCGGTCGCAGTATCTTCGGGGTTGGCATCATTCGTGTCATCTGCATTGTCTGTATCAGACTGCACGTCAGCTGTTGCATGCCATTGATTCTCGAATTCACTGGCCACCCAGATTTGCCCGTACAATCCACCCTTCGTCTGCATACGCAACCGCGCCAGATCATCATCAGTAAAGCCAAGCGAACGCAGCACAGTGACCAGTGGAATATCCTGACGCGCATTGGCAATGACTCTTAACCAGTTGAGCGCCAAGGCAATCTCCGGTTTCTTGTAAAAGTCGCCTACCCCCTTCACTTCCACCGGGATGTTGGCAGCTTGCAACCGATCCGCAAGATCTCCAAAATAGGTGGCGCCACGCGAAAGAATCGCAATGTCACCATACGAATAGCCCTCCCGAGCAATCAATGACCGTACACGGCGCACAATCATGTCCACTTGCAGCTGACTTTGCACGCAACGCAAATTGCCTTGGGGTTTTTGGGGTTCCGGCTTGTTGCCGACGGGGCTGTCACCGACATCTTCCCGTTCACCTTCCAAACACAGCAGCAGTTCCACGGCATCGCTCCGGAACGACGCATCCGGCTCAGCTACATCACTGTGGGCATCAGCCCGCATGCGCAAACGTTCGGCACGATAATCCACCTTGCCCATGTCGCGAGTCATCAACCCATCAAACACTGCATTCACAAACGTGATGATCTCCGGCGTCGAGCGATAGTTCACCCATAATTGGCTGGTATGCTCCGGCGGAACCTGATCGCAAATCTCCTTGAAAGCCTCCGGAGAAGCGTCACGGAAACCGTAGATGCTTTGTTTGACATCGCCCACCATAGTGAGCTTATCCGCTTCACTACTGACGTATTGCACGAATGCGTTCTGCAACGCATTATCATCCTGACTCTCATCCACATAGATGCAACGCCACTGATCGTGGATGCGCTGTGCCGCTTCCGGCTCTTGCAATATGGAAAGAGCCCATTCCGCCACGTCGCTGAAATCAGCCAATCGCATGCGTCTTTTCTCAGCACGGTATGCATCATCCAAAAGATGAATGAAACAAACCAGCGTATCCAAACGATGCTTCATCCGCTCATACAACAGGTTGGTGTCTTCCAGCGAGAAAGCGAACATCGACAGTATCTTCTTCAGAGGTTGTTGAATATCGCTTACCGACTGTGCGAGTTCCCTCACACCTTCACAGTTGGTTTTGACTTTGCCTTTGAAAACGTCTTTTAATACGTTTGATCCCTGCGTGCAATTTGTAGTAACTGCATGGTACAGACCATTATCAGGATGTTCCTGCTCGTCGCGGAAAAGCGCATACAGCTCATTCCATGTACTGTTGCGCATCAATTCCGGCAGGGTATCCAGCTGAGAAAGCGACCGCAAATAGTGGCTGTCCTCCGGGAAATTGGTTTCCGGGTATTGTGAAGCGTACGTTTTCTCGATATATTCAATCCGCTCCAGCAGCACCGGATACACACTGGTGAACTCGGTAATACACGCGTCAATGCGTCGGTCAAGAGCGTCGCTCACCCCATATACAGGCTTATCAGCGGCGAACTTCATATCATACGGTTCACTCACATTACGCAGCCATGCGAGGCCATCCGGTTTGGTTAACGCCGTGCCGTACAGGCTGAACATCAAGCTGCGCAAATCTTTGTCTTTTCGGGCACCGCCAAAGCTTTCCAGGAGGTCCATGAAATCGACATGATGGCTATCGTTTTCGCTGTACCACTGTTCAAACAGACTATCCGCAACCTGCCGTTGCAAATCATGGCGCATCGCTTCGTCAGAAAGAATCTGCTGCCCTGGCTCCACTTGAGGCAGAAGCTCAGAATTGCGATCAACAATATATTTCGCAAGTGCATCGATGGTACTGATATGCGCAGCAGGCAAATCAGCGAGCGCTTGCGTGAACACCCTGCACGCCAATGGACAGTCGATGAGTATTGCCTGTGCCAAGGCCCCATCATCGCCGCCGATTTCATACCTATCATCGTGTTTGATGAGATGCCGCGGGTCGCAATGCTCATTAGCCGCAGCAAAATCGATGGCAAAACGAAGATTGGACTCTAGCCGCCTACGCATTTCCGCCGCTGCCGCTTCGGTGAACGTGATCACCAAAGAAGCGCGAATCGACTGTGGGCTAACGGCGCTGCGATTGCGCTCCAACAAATCAAGCAGCACGTCCTGTAACAACTGGGTGGTCTTGCCAGTACCAGCGGAAGCATTGATCACATACGTATTCTTATTCATGGCAACTATCCCCCTTACTTCTTCTGAACCATCGTCATGGCGGTATGAATGAGTGCATCTTTTGCAACCGGATCTTCGTAGTGGAAGGCTTCACCGTTCAACATATCCAAGGCAATCACATCCGTATACGAGCTGCGGACCAAGCCATCATCCGCCTTTGGATCCAAGGTTTTATAAGGCTGCACCGGCAAGTTCCCGGCCATGATGTTCTCGCAGGCTTCTTGGATCTTCAACTGCACGAAATCACAGATAGCGTTGAACTCGTCATCTTGTATCTGAGCCCAAACGCCAGGAGCGCTTGTTATCCAAGGATTCACGATGGTTGCACCACTGCCTAATCCCATGTTCCAGGCTGAGACCCATGAGTCATCTTGGAACAATGCCGTCACACCGTCGCTCAGAGGACCCTTCGTTCGCGTTGCAATCCAATCCGGGAATGCCACTGGTCTGACGGTGTCGTTTTTACGCCGAATCGGCACAAAGAACAAACCAATAAGCGGTACATCCGTATTACGCTGCGCCGCTCGGGCATAGGTAAACAGCTGGAGCTCACGACCGTAGTGGATGGCGGAACCCTTATCCACATCCGGACTTTTCTCTGATGGCTTTGAGCCGAACAACTGCTTGGCCGAGGATTTGTAATCCAACACCAGCAGCCCTTCAGTGCTCGTCTCACCGTCTGAAGCAATAACCTTATCGATACGATCAACCTTGCCATTAACATGCAGCGGGAGGGACACCATCTGCCCGTTTACTAACCCATTGAGGTATCCATCAGCTAACGCTTCCCATTTGCTGGGCTTGTTGTTGATAGTTCCGAACTGTCGCTCAGTGTGCAAAGGGACGATACGATTTGCGGATATGACACTCCGCTTGTTCTTCTTGTCATTCTTACCTTCCTCATCCTTGGACTGTTCCTGCCGCAGTTTGCCTTCGGCACACCAAGCAGTGCGAATACCATCCATGTATGCAGCCATGTTGAGCAGCGTGTAAGTGAGCTGTTGATGCACCATACGCATTCGTTCACTGGAGCCCAATACAGACATGCGAGGATCTTCTTCCAACACGCTCCACTGGTCATCTGGCGAGGCATCGCTTCGGTCAAGGCGAGCATAATCGCGTATATAGGCCTGCATCTGATGCAGCTCGGGTGACTCTCCAGGATGCTCGGTGACCCATCGGCCAACGGCATGTTCGAGTACCGCATGGTAGAAATTGCCCTCCAGCATGGAATCCAATTGGTATGGACGCAGAGGCTTGATTTTCAGTCCGTACTCGAGGAAGTAATCGTACGGATTACAGTAATACTTTTCGATAGACGATACCGAGGCGTCGAATACCCTGGAATCAGACACAGTACCATCTGCATCTGCAGTTGTTTTTGCAGTCGTATTTGCATCGTTGTCGGAGTCGTTCCTCTGACTCTTAGTGAACAACAGCGTGGCCAACTCTCGATCGAGAGGTTTCGTCTGGTCTGGCAATGGAATCAAACGTTCTTCGATATCGTGTCCCCATTCACAGGCCTTATGTCCCTCCTGAGAATCAGCTGCGCGAGGAGCGACAGTGTTCACGTAGGAGGAAGGCTGTTGTGCCGCACCATCCAAGGTTTTCGGCCATGTCATAATCAGCGCATCGCTGGCATGCGTGGTCAACATATTGAAAGCCAATGGTTCTCGGCGGGCTTTAGCATCCAAAGTGGAACGCAGAATCGACCAGGCTTCCACCCTTTTGCCGCGCGCAGCCAATACGTCTGCAAGCAGGTAACGTTCACTCTCATCCAACAAGCCGCTTTCATGTGGAATTGCCGGCAATTGCGATTCGCTCGCGCCAAGTACGTATACAAGTCGGTACTGCCGCATTGGGGTAGGGATTGTCACCACATCCACTGCGTTCAATGCCTTCGGACGAGTGCCTAATGGTTCGGCTCTCAGCAACGATTCGAGGTTGTCTTTGAATGTGGGCGCAAACACAGCGAATGGTTCATCGCCGAATTGCTGGACCATCTCATTCAATGCGCCCATGATGGTATCCCACACTTGGCGAGTGCGGTTGATACGGTACTCGTTCCTCTTGCCGGACTCCACCCCCGTGTTCCAAACGGCTTTGTTCACTTTCATGTCGATAAGGAACTGCACCAAAGAGCGAATCTGCTCTCGTACCGTCACATCGTTGACGCCATTATCAATGCCATCGCCCGGATAGTCAGCACAAGCTCTAAGCCCATACTGATGCTCAGCCTGATTAATGCATATGCTGATGGCGTGGGCCGCCTGCCATTCAGAAGCAGGATTCGTTGCGCCATCTTCAGCGAGCTGCCACAGCATGGAGGGATTCTGAGTAGCCAGTAAATTCTCCAGCTTGTCCAATGTAGATGAGGAAATTGGTCTGCGCTTCATCGCGCCAGTTGCATAATCCCTATAGTCAATGGTGACTCCGCGCATCAGCCCGCTACGGAACACGCGCAGAATAGTGGCTGGTTCACGACGATACAGCGCCGGATCCAACAGTCCGAGCACAACATCCGCCAATGGATCATCGCTCATCATGGCCGCAGGCGTAGTGTTCACCGGCACAGATCTATAGGAGAATTCCGTATCCAGCAACGCACGATATGGGCTCATGTCTCGGGCAGCAACCAGCACATCACCAAACGAGAGTTTCCCGCGAGAATCCTTAATCCGCCGTGCAATATCCGATGCCACGAATCGAATCTCCTCAGCTGGATTATCAATCGGCTTTGCTATAACCGGAATGTCAGTCACAGGCCGCACAGGTGCAAGGGCATGAACGGCATCGTTTGAAGAGCCTGTGAGCAGGCTCAGCAAATCACCGTACGGAACCTCAGCCATATCTGAATCGCAAACGAGTTGCGAATACCGTTCAACCCATTGCAAAGCGAGCGCCTCTGAGGGCGCAATGTTCTCGAAACCAAACAGTCCAAATCGATATGCCGAACCATGAACAGCCAACCATGATTTCATTACCGGGGCAATCTCACCCGGTAACGCGTAATTATCCGCATATTCATGTTCCACGAGTTCCAGTAACGAATGCAAGGCCTGGAACCGGCTTGCATTCGAGCTTGCGAGGCTTCCCGTGTTCTTCTGAGCCGCAGCATGAAGATCATCCGAACTGACACCGGATTTACGTAATTCCTCAACCTGCGCAGCGAACTGATTCACGGAACCGAAAGTTCGCCCAGCCTCACGAAACAGATCTGGTCTTTTGCTCATCTCCTGCGCAAGCAGGACTCGCATGAGGAAAGGCGAAAGTGTGGGACGCATGAATACGGCATCATCATGATTGCCGATAACCGAACGCACAAAACTAATGAAAGAATGGACGCTTACGTCCACTTCACGCTGCTGGGATAGTTCATGGCTACGCATGATACGCAACGCCTCACGCTCCGCATAAGAACGCAGACGAGCTGGAGTAAGCACCACAATGTGCTGGCAGCTTGGAGAAGCAGTATTGTCAGACAACATGCGTTCCAGCAGTGATTTCAATGTGCCACTCATCGGGCTCCCCCTTCATTGGAAGATGTCATATTCTGTACATTACCTCGGGACACTTGCCATATCATGAAGCACCACTCAAACATCGGGCAGTTTCCTTCCATTCTTCACCATGTGTATTCGCGACCGCCTTATCGGCCGCCTGATTCTATGAACCTGACAAGTTGTTCACCGAGAGAGACATAGACAGCGGCACGCCTCACATTCCAATGTTTTCGGGAAGTCGAAAACCGCGTCTCACACCGCGTCTCAAACTGACTTCCCGAAAACATGGACCGAGGCTCTCGATCGTTCATCCCGCTGCGTATCAGTCCGTACCGTGACCGGCGTAGATCACATCGGCGAAGGCGGTCCGCGTACTGTCTGAGTCCGTGAATATGCAGCTGTCGTTGATGTCACACTTCGCCTGAAGCCCCTTCACCTCATACTGCCGAGACACAAAGCGTGCGCATTGGATCGGGGTGCCGGCGCCAGAGACGTATTGGCAAGACCATTCGCCATCGCTTTCGCCGCCATCCTTGAATTCAGCCACGTCACCGGTAACCTGCGCATCGAACGTGATATTGAAATACCCGTTGGAGTCCGGCTTGGAAGCGTAATTCGTTATGGTGGAATTCACTTCCGAAACATCGTATCGGCAGGCTTTGGATATGCTTTTGCCGACGACCAGAGCATACTCCTTCCCGTTCAGATACAGTTTCTCCAGTGTCTGGCACATGTCTAGCCTAGCGATTTCATCCGCCAGCTCCTGCTGAATGCCCTGATCCGTCGTAATGGCATCCGTGGCGTTCAATGCATTCAGATGATCATTCGAGGACAGGCCGATGCCGATGGATCTGCCGTAATCAGTGTCTGCGGTAATCGTTTCCTTCCATGCACCCTGATACCACGAGCCCGTGCTCTTCACCTCATAGACGCCGGGAACCATGACATATTTCGTACCGGTTCCAGCATTTGCGCCTTCCACGGTAGCGTCCGCGGCAGTGACCATACGGAACAGCACCGGGTCCACTGCCTTCCACCGGTTCCCCTCCTCCTGGCGCATGACCAGTTCCGTGTTCTGCTTCTTGCCGTCCACCACATAGGAGACGGCAATGGAGCGCACGCGGTCGCCTGTCTTCTTCGAGTCGCCAACCACGATCTGCTCAATCGGTTTGGACGGTTTGACGCTCAGATAGGTTACCTTCCCAATGGCCTGTCGCGTCATCACCGACTGTTCGGCGACTGCCTTGGCATCTCCTGCAACGACCGACTCCATCAGCCTCTGAGCCGCGGAGCTGGCACCATCCATGCTGCAGGCAGTCAAGGGAGCCACCATTGCGCAAGCGAGGGCAGCCGCCATTACGGTCTTCCCCATCGTTCCCAAACGTGTCATCATCTCGTTACCTTCCTTACACCCATTCCGGGCAGTCAATGTGATTCGCTTCCTGCGAACCGTTCACCTCCTAGAACCGGACAACACACCACTGCGTCACGACACGCCTCAAATTCCAACGTTCTCGATGATTTGAACACCATTGTCCGGTTGTATCTGGTGTCAGCGCATGGCGATGGATTCCACCATCAATCAACGCTGACGGCTCCGGCGTTGCAGAGGCGGCACACCATGAGCCGAACAACCCGCCTCGAGAGATCAGGAGAATATCATGAAGCACACGAGCAAAGCCGCTGTCGCAACGATCATCACCGCCGGTACCATAGTCGCACCGCAGATGGCGATGGCGGACGAAACCGTCTCCACTCCTCAGGACCAGATCGCTTCGGCCGCACAGGCCGTGTCCGAAGCACAGCAGGCAGTGTCCGAGGCACAGCAGATTGCCGGCGTCCCGCAGGCGCAGCAGAAGGCCGACGAAGCGGCCTCCGCGTTGAACCAGGCACAGACCGCGCTGAATAATGCGCAGTCCACCAAGCAGAACACCATGCAGCAGCTCGATCAGGCGCAGCAGAACAACACCGCAGCCCAGCAACAGCTTGCCGACGCCAATGCCGCACAGCAGCAGGCGCAGACCAATTACGACAAAGCCGTCGATCCCGCGACTCAGCAGGCAGCTCAACAGGCCGTCGATCAGGCACAGCAAGCCGTGACCGATGCCACTGACATGCTGAAGGAAGCCAACGATGCAGTACAAAGCGCCCAGCATGACGCCGATACAGCGTTGCAGAACCAGAAAGACGCCGAATCCAAGCAACAGCAGGCCCAGAAAGAAAGAGACGATGCGAAGAAGGATGTTGATGCCAAGCAGCAGGCCATCGACATGCCCGATTCCGTAAAGCAGGCGTTTGAAGCCGCCAAGAAGGCCCAGGAAGATGCCGCAGCCAAGCAACAGGAAGCGGCAGCCACCGAATCGGGAGCGTCCACTGACGCAGCGGCCAAGAAAAACGCTTCGGATGAGGCCGCGAAAGCCGCATCTGAAGCCAACAAGGATGCCGATGCAAAGAAAGCCATCGCCGACAACGCCGAGTCTGAATGGAACAAGGGAGCTCTCGGGTTCTTTGAAGCCAATGGCCTCGACAAGGCAGCCAATGCCATCAAGGACTGGCAAGGAAAGGTCTGGTACAAACTTGGAGACAAGGATTCGGCAACCTCGTTGGACAACATGGCACAAACCGCAAAGGTCATGAAAGAAACCAATGAGATTCGCAAAAGCCTTGGCCTGAGCGAGCTCAACTATAGCGCATATCTTGCCGCCGCCGCTCAGGCCGCCGCAGATTACAATACGTTTGACGGCGGTGGGTTCGGCCACGTGTTTGTATATGGCGGCTCCCAGAACCTAGCTTGGGGGTATGATGATCCGCTTGACGGCTGGTATTACGCCGAAAAGAAGATCTGGGATTCCGGCAATCACGATTATTCCGCCACTGGTCACTATCAGAACATCATCAACCCGAATATCAACTCCATCGGAACTGGCACCACTTTCTCCGATGGGTCGGGTCTCAAGGTAGACGCCCAGAACTTCGGCTATGACGCCGGCGACATGACCGTTGACGAATATGTGACCAAGCTGAGCGCGTACATGGACGGTCTCAAGAATGCAGGCTCCATTTATCACACCGCACTTGACAAGGCCGCCCAGGCGCAGGCGAATGCCAAAACCGCCGCAGACGCATTGGCCAAAGCCAACGCCAAGGCCGCTGAAGCCACTGCAGCACGCGAGGCTGCAGATAAAGCGCTCAAGGAAGCCAACGAGAAGCTCGCGGCAGCGAAGAAGGCCTATGACGACGCCGCTGCAACACAAGCCGACAAAGTGGAAGCTCTGAAGAAAGCCCAGGAAACGCTCTCTTCCAAGGAGAACGCTCTTACGGAAGCCAAGAACGCCACCGCACAGGCAACCGAAGCGGCAACCAAGGCCAACGAGGCTTTGCAGACAGCCAAGTCCAAGGTCAAGGAAGCCCGACGGAACCTTGATGCGGCAAACGGCAAACTGTCCGAAGCCACTGCAGCACAAAAGGCTCTTGACCCTGATATCGCACAAGCTGCACTTGATAAGGCAAATGCCGCTTTGGAGGCAGCCAAAGCCACTGCTGAAGCCGCTGCGCGCAAGCTAGAAGATGCCACTTCCGCCGATGATACCGCAGGCAAGGCCCTTGCGGCAGCGCAGAAGGTCTACGATGCCGCCAAGGCTGACAAGGATTCCGCAGACAAGGCACTTGCAAGTGCCAAGGCTCTCGCTTCCAAGCTTGAACAGGCTCAGAAAGACAACGAGCAGGCTGCGCACGATGCCGCCGACAGGGAGTCGGCAGCGAAGCAGAATGCAAAGGATGTCGCTGGCCAGGCGCTGTCAAACGAAACCGGCACAACCGGGAATGGTGATTTGGCTGTCACCGGCGCGACTACTGCCCTGCCGTTGACCATGATGGCCATCGCCTCGCTTGCAGGAGCAGGCTGCGTCTTCGTCAAGATGAAGCTCGCACATGACTCCGAATCCCACGAACGTGACTGATTTCGGTTAAGAACGAGCCTATAAGGTGCTGGATGGGATTACTGCCATCCAGGTGCCACCCATCCAGCACCTTACGGGTTCTGATTGGAGCACATAAGCTGATACTGGCGCTGGACACTAGTTCATTTCGTCAAAGGTGAGGCGCATCTGGTGCCAGCGGACGTTGCCGTGGGTTGATGAGGAAACGCCTTCGTCGATATAGCCGAAACGCTGGTAGAAGCCGATGAGGTGTTCCTTGCAGGTGAGCACCAGCCCTCGTCGCCCGACTGCCTTGGTGTCCTCGATGACGGCGTGCATGAGAGTGCTGGCATGTCCGCGATGCTGGAATCTCGGATCGGTGTCAACGCCGAAAATCATCTGCCATTCGCCGTTTGGATTATGCAACGTGGCATCGGCATACATATCATCGGTCAAATCAGGGCAGTCGGTTGCGAAGCCATTGATAAAGGATATGATTGTCTGCTCTTCGGTGAGCAGCCAGAAGAAGTCAGGATACACGGTCAGCCGGGATTGCAGCTCATACGAACTGGCGGCTTCCGCAGGAGGGAAGCATGCGGCTTCAATGGCAGACAAGGATTCCAAATCAGCCATAGTGGCATGACGGATGTTTTCAGAAACGCTCATAAGGATATTGTTACGCGCCAGTGTGTCGTGTGTCTCTC
>NZ_JFAG01000007.1:0-6672 GCF_006408915.1 Bifidobacterium sp. UTCIF-1 | reverse complement strand
TGTTTGACTCATCACTCCACTCAGGAGCTTGGTAATCATCGCTGAAACCATTGGCTTGGGTTATTGGAGTTCCATCCCAGTACCAATTCACAGCCGGTTCCGAGCGATCCATGAACCATGTATTCAGCAGTTTGAACGTACTTTCCGCATAGCCCTTACCTTTCGGATTCATCATTGCGAAGTCATCGCCAGCCATGTAATTGGCATAATGGTACTTATCGTTGGAATCGATGTTGTAGTCCACGTTGTTGTTGAACAGCGCGATATTGCCGCCCTCAGATGCCTCGCCTTTACCCGACGGGCACAACCACAGGCCACCGCCGAAGTGCCCGGCGACGTTGCTTTCGGCCACGGCCTTGCCCATGAATGCAGTGGTATTCTCCTCCGTATACACGGCACCGCCAAGATAGCCGGATGTGTTGCCCTCAAAGACACCACCCATGAAGTAAGCGATAGATTTGGGATTATCCTTGTCAAATCCCTGAAGGAAGATCGCTCCACCGGCGCCACCAGTAGGAAGAACTTTCTTCGTTGCGTCGTCATTCAGGTACTGGGTATTCTGCTCGCCTACGCCGACTGCGGTCCAGTTTCCGGTGAATGTCGGCTTCTTGGAGCTGTCAAGCGGATCATTGAACACCCACAGATTGCCGTGTGCGTAGATCGCGCCACCACCGGTCATGAACGCGGCCGCATTGGCGTGGTTCTTGGAGAAGGTCACCTCGCCTTGGATAGTGAGTTCGCCGGCATCAGTATGAATAGCACCGCCACCGACATATCCTGAATGTGAACCGCTGCAAGAAGGAACCGTGCTACCATCATCGTTTCGTATGCAGTAGCTCATCTCCTGCGCATTCTCGGTAAACGTACCGCCCGTGATGGTGGTAGAGCCCGCAGGCTGCGCGATAACACCGCCGCCAGCACCATATGACACGTTGGACTTAAAAGTGCCTCCAGAAACGGAAAGTGTGCCACTATTGAATACTACGCCACCGAGTTTATTTGCAGAGTTGCCAATGAACTCGCCACCGGCAACTGTCATTTCGCTACCCCCCCATGTTGCGCAGCACACCACCGCCCTGCCATCCGCCAGCTCCAGTGGAGGTGGATTTGTTATTCTCAAAAGTCCCACCGCTGACAACCGTCTTCGCACCATTTGTCTGGTACAGCACGCCGGCGTTTACTGCACTGTTGCCGGAGAATGTGCCGTCGTTAATAGCGATAGTTCCTGAATCCGCATACAGTACAGCAGCGGTCCCCGCTTTGTTATCTACAAAAGTGCCGTTGTTGATAATGACTGAGCCACCAGTCACTTTTATGACTCCACCGTTCGCATATCCGGTGTCAGCGGTGTCCACACCAGAGAATACGCCATTGTTCACGGTCAGTCTGCCACCGTTGTTCACCAAGACGAGCCAACGCTTACCGTTCTTGTAAGTGAAGTTCGCGTCCTTTGCGTCCGCACCAATCGTCAGCTTACCGTTGACGATGAGCACACCATTGCCGGCCGTCGCAGCGTTGATCGACGAATCCAAGCCATCTTTGGCAGTCAACGTAACATCTGCATCTGCGGGAATAACAATCGAATCGCCGGCATCAATCTTCGTCGCAATCGTCACAGTACCTGACTGGCTCATGCAGCTGGAGAGCATGGCCCAATCCTGCACGCTATCGCATCCGGCAGCTGCGGGCGCGAGCTGGGGAGTTGAGGAACCGTTCGCGGTATTGGCATCCGTGCTGTTCGCGGCATCGCTGGCGGAGCCTGCGGAGGTATCGCTTTGAGAATCAGAATTGGAGCCGGAGCCGGAGTCCCCAGCCTGCGGGTTCGCGGTCTGTGAAGCGGCGGCGGAATTCGGGTCGCCGGTTTCGGTAATGCCGTTGGCGGTGTTCTGAGCCAATGCCGGGGTGGCATATGCCAGCAGCAACGCCGCTGAAGCGACTGCGGCACACGCTGCTTCGCCGATCTTCTTCACTCGACTCGGTATGTGCAATCCGTTGAACATAAACCCCGCTCGATTACTCTTCACAACAAATTTTTATCGATAAAAAGAGTCATAACTTTTTATCGCAAAAAGAACCACAGTTATCAGTAGTCCCTCACCGTTGATTGGACGATCCAAACTACCTTTCGCTCTTCCAAGCTCTGTATACCTTGATACCCCCCCGACACCCTTTGTCAAGTAATTGCAACGTTGTTAACGCTCTCAAGCACCCTCGTAAACCATTGCAAATACAGCGTTCTCACCCCATTCCACCAGGCGGAAAATAATCCGAAAATAGGGGGTATGCAACGGGGGATACACCGGTTACGCGCGTGTCGCATGCGCCAAGCGGGCGGTACGAGCACAACGTAGTCAGCAGCGCAGCACCCGGATATCGTACGGTCCAGACGCCGCACAATCCGGATACTGCACGGTTCCGGCATCGCACCGTTCAAACACCGCACGACCCAAGCACCGCACGGTTCCGGCATCGCGCATAATCCCGTGTACAATCCCGTGCACCGTGGCTCTGGCAGCCCACTCCGTCGAACGCTCCGCCCCGCCCGCCATATCCAGCATTCCGCGATATTCGTACGGGGGTTTGTACGGTGGCCGCAACGCGGAGTAACGTGGGCGAACGTATGGGGCGCTCCGGCGAACAACATCGGCGATTGAGATTCGTCTCGGTCATGCAAGGTTGCTCGCCATGGAATCACCCACCTGGACATGGTCCGACACAACAGCAGGGAGGCGGCGCGATGATACGGGGGCGCAATGGCACAGGACGGCACAAACGCCCGACTTCAGCGCCGACTGCGGCGGCCACACAAGCTCAACAAGCCCCGTCGGCGGCAGTCACACGGCAAGCCCCAGCAGCAGCGGCAGTCACTCCGTCAGTCTCGCCCGCACATACCGACTCATTCGCCCCCACCCGGTTCGCCGAGGCTACCGATATCTCCGATCTTGCCGCCGAGCGACGTCGCCTGCAGCGCAACCTCATCGTGATGCGCGTCATCACCATCCTGCTGTTGGTCGCGGCACTGGCAGTGGCCTGCTTCCCGCTGGCCCTGCAGTTCCAGTCCAGCATGGAGCTGGCCAAAACCGCAGCGACCAGCGCGCAGAACGTGGCGAACTGGCCGTACCCTCAAGCCGAGGACGCGCTCAAAGCCGCGCGCGCGTACAACGAGAAGCTCGCGCAGTCCGGGCAGCCGATACTCGGCGAGGCGGTGGACCCGTTCTCCGGAGCACAAGGCGGCTCGCAGGCCAGCGGCGAGGATTCCGCATCGTCGAAGGACAAGGAATACCAGAGCCTGCTCAACGCGGGCGATGAGGTGATGGGCACCATCAAAGTGCCGAAGCAGTCCATAGACCTGCCCATTTACCACGGCACATCCGAAGAGGCGCTGGCCTCGGGTGCCGGGCACCTGTACGGTTCATCGCTGCCAGTGGGCGGCAAATCCACGCATTCGGTGATCACCGGACACCGTGGACTCGTGGAGGCGATGATGTTCACGCGCCTCGACGAGATGAAGAAGGGCGATTTCTTCTACATCGAGGTGATGGGCCAGACCTTGGGCTACGAGGTGGACCGCATCTCCGTGATCCTGCCGAACGACACCTCGCAGCTCAAGATCGTGCCGGGCGAGGACCGCGTGACGCTGATGACCTGCACGCCATACGGCGTGAACACGCACCGGTTGCTGGTCTCCGGACACCGTGTGGCGATTCCGATCCCCGCGCCCAAGCCGAATGACGTGCATGATGCGCGCAATATCGCTATTGCGGTCGGCCTCGGCGTGCTGCTGCTCGGATGGCTGGTCGTGCTGTTCGCGCGGCGGCATCAGAGCGCGCTCATAATGCGCCACGCGGCATGGTGGCCGTGGCGCAAGCGTCGCGGCGATAGGCCGAACGACACGATTGGCTCGTTCGGGGAGTAGCGGTCTGGGCGGCAATACACGGCGGCACTACGCAACGGCACTACACGACGGCATCGCACGCTGGAATCGCACCTTTTGAAACTTTTGATTTTTTTGAAAGTTTTGATTTCGTCACCATGCATCTGATTGGTGCGTCTGGTCTACCGGAGGCGGAGCGGAGAGCTATACCACTTTCGTATCGTGATAAGTATAATCACGATACGAAAACCAACTAACGTCTGTAGACTCTAGGCGGTCACGCAACCTTAGGCTTCGCGGCGGCCGGCGAGGGCGCGGCCGAGGGTGACTTCGTCGGCGTATTCGAGGTCGGAGCCCACGGGCAGACCGCTGGCCAGACGCGTGATCTTGACGCCGACCGGACGCAGCAGCTGGGCGAGATAGCTGGTGGTGGCCTCGCCTTCGATGTTCGGGTCGAGGGCCATGATCACCTCTTTGACCTCCTTGGTCTCCAGCCTTTTCAACAGGCCGGGAATCCTCAGGTCGGCTGGGCCGACGTTGGCCATCGGGTTGATGGCGCCGCCGAGCACATGGTAGAGGCCGCGATATTCGCGCGTGCGCTCGATGCTCATCACGTCTTTGGGCTCCTCCACCACGCAGATGGTCGCGCGATCGCGCCTCGGGTCGGCGCACACCGGGCAGGGGCTGGTCTCACACACGTTGCCGCAGATGTCGCAGAAGCGCACCTTGGCCTTGACCTCCTCGATGGCCTCAGCAAGCTCGCGCGCCTCGTCGTCCGGCGCGGACAGCAGGTAAAAGGCGATGCGTTGCGCGCCCTTCGGCCCGATGCCGGGAAGGTTGCCGAAGGCGTCGATCAGACGCTGGATGGCGCCATCATAGGCAAGTGCCATGGTTGTGTTGCTCCTTATTCACCGAGGTGCTTCTTGGCGGGCTGGATGTTCTTCGGATTCTTCGGGTCGTCTGCGGCGTATTCCTTGACGTCCTTGACCTCGAACATCTTCTTCAGGTCGTCCAGGCTCATGGCGCGCGAATCGCCAAGCGACTGGTCGTTCATCGAGTATTCGTCGTCGTCCGGGTCCACCTGCGGCGTGGGCGCTGGAGCGGATTGCTGCGGCGGCTGGTTCCATGGGTCGGCGTTCGGGCCATCGTTCCGCAAACCTGCGTTGGCGGCTGCCGCTTGCTGGAATCCTGCACCAGCAGCTGCCTGCGGAGGATAACCCTGCTGCGGCGCCTGCGACTGCTCCCACCCGCTGGCTGCATGCTGCTGCTGCGGCGGCTGGTTCCATGGGTCGTCATCCGGCGGGACCGGCTGCTGCCCTGTTTGAAGGTTCGCCGGAGCGGGCTGGTTCCATGGGTCAGGCTCTGCTGTGGCCGGTTGCGCGGGAGCAGGTTGATTCCAAGGATCCGGCTGGGTTGCGGATTGTGCGGGGATGGGCTGTGCAGGTGGCAGGACCTGCGCGGATTGCGACGGAGCAGGTTGGCTCCACGGATCGTTCTCTACGGTGGCCGCAGGGCTCGGCTGGCTCCAAGGGTCTATGCCATCGCTGATATCCGGTACGGGCACATGCTTCTTATGATGTTCAGCATGCGCCGAAGCGGATGAAGTGGCTGAGCCGGGTGCAGCCTCGGTAGGACTTGAAGCCGGATGAGCCCAAGGGTCATCGTCAGGCAAGGTGTTGCCGCCCAGGTGCCCTGATTGCCCCACTGATTGCTGCGATGCCACGGGCATTGCCGGAGTCGCCGACGCTCCCGGAGCCATCGCAGCTGCTGACGACACGGGAGCTTGAGACGCATCCGATGTGGGCAGAGCCGCAACTCGGCCCGCAGCTTGGTCCGCGGATTGGGACGCGCCTCGGTGGCTGTCGTCAGCGTCTTCGCCCTGGCCGGACGCCGCGGGCTTCTGTTCCTTGGAATCGCTGCCAAGGTGCGCACCTAAACCGGAACCCAGACTTGCGGCAGCGAGACCGGCTTTGGCGAGCGCAATCTGCTGCTTGACCTTGGCCAGCTGTTCGGGGCTCATGCGTTTGACGGATTCCACCCGTTCGCCGTTGGCGGCCACCTGCGTGGGCGCGATCACCGTGTTCGGGCCGAATTCCTTACGCACGGCATCCTGCACCACAATCGCGGCCTTCTTGCCGCTTGAATCCACGGCGAGCGCGAACGCATGCTGGCTGAGCGACTGGTCAAACGTGAGCGAAAGACACGGCAGACCCTTGCGGTTCTGGCCGAACCTCACACTCGGCACCTTGGCACGGGTCACATATTCTCGGATATCCTCAGGCAAGGCATTCACGGCGGCATTCCACTTCTCATCCACCGAACGGGTGTCGTTCGCAGGTGCGGCGGCCGTCGCTCCTGCCGGTGCAGTCGTATTCGCGGGTTCCTGCATTGCGGGTTGAGCCGGCTGCTGCGCGGGTGCGGAGGTTTGCACAGGCTGTCCCCAACCCGTTGGCTCACCGGCCGACGGCGCTGCGGACCGCTCATACACCCACCCTTGCGCAGCCGGCTGAGTCGTTTCGGATTGAACCTGAGCCGACTGAGCGGGAGCTGATTGAACGGGTGCCGACTGAATCGAAGCCGCAGGAGCTTGCTGAACCTGCTGGTTGCGCGCAGCGCCGGAGAATCCACCTTGCGACACAGCGGACGTTCCGGATGCGCCAGACCCCCCGGACGCACCAGACGCGCCCGCGAATCCGCCCGGTGCAGAGCCCGCGCCCGCATTGCGCGACGCTCCCGCGAAACCACCCGATCCGGCGTGATGCCGAGCGCCGGCGGCACCGGCGTTGCCGCCAGTGGCG
>NZ_JFAG01000006.1:0-130435 GCF_006408915.1 Bifidobacterium sp. UTCIF-1 | reverse complement strand
GGGGGGGTTCCCCCGCCATTCTGTGCGGGGGCTCCGGCCGAAGGCGCGGCGGATGCCGTAAACGCAAAACCGGTTTCGGCGCCTGCGAGCAGCCTGGCGGCCAGCAGTTCGAGCCTCATACGCGGCGAAATAGCGCCGGTCATGGCGCTGAGCGTGTCGTTGATGATGTCCGCCATCACTGTGAGCGGGCCAAGACCCAGAGCGGAGGCCTGCCGATGCAAGTCGCTCATGTCCTCGGCCTCGGCCGTGTCTGACAGCACGGATTCAGCGGAATCACCGGCCAATGTGAGCACCAGGAGGTCACGTACTCGGGCCAGCAGATCCTCCACGAACCTGCGCGGGTCGAATCCACCGACCACGACCTTTTGGATCACCCCATACAGGGCTTCACCGTTGCGGTCGATCACCGCATCCACGGCTTCGCCGATCAGCGCCTCCGGCGTGAAGCCGAGCAGCGCCACGGCGGCATCATGCGTGATCACGCCCTCGACAGAGCCGACCATGAGCTGGTCGAGCACGGACAGCGTGTCTCGCATGGATCCGCCGCCCGCGCGCATGGCGAGTTTCAGCACGCCCGGCTCAGGCTTGATGCCCTCTTTGGCGCAGATCTTTTCCAGATACGGTCCCATAACCTCTTGCGGCACCAGACGGAACGGGTAGTGGTGGGTGCGCGAGCGGATGGTGCCAATCACCTTATCGGGCTCGGTGGTGGCGAAGATGAACATCACATGCTCGGGCGGCTCCTCCACGATTTTGAGCAGCGCGTTGAAGCCCTGCTGCGTGACCATGTGGGCCTCGTCAAGGATGAAGATCTTGTAACGGTCGCGGGCGGGGGCGAAACCGGCGCGTTCGCGCAGTTCGCGGGCGTCGTCGACACCGTTGTGGCTGGCGGCGTCGATCTCCACCACGTCGATGGAGCCCGGGCCGCCGGTGGCCAGGTCCTTGCAGCTTTCGCATTCGCCGCAGGGGTGGGACGTCGGCCCTTTGGCACAGTTGACGCAGCGCGCGAGGATGCGGGCGGAGCTGGTCTTACCGCAGCCGCGGGGGCCGGAGAACAGGTACGCGTGCGTGAGCTTGCCCTCGTCAAGGGCCCGCATCAGCGGAACAGTGACCTGATCCTGGCCGATCACACCTTCGAAGGTGTCGGGACGATAGCGTCGATACAGTGCAAGTGCCATAGCTACTAACCTACCTTGCCCTCGATAATTTGCGCGAGTCGGACGGACGGCCTCCCCAGACGGGAGAAGTCTTCCCCACCCGGCACGAATCGGCCGGGCGACCGCATACGCTCACAGGTATTAACATAGTGTCAATAATGGTTGTCATCAGGAGGTGCTCATGGGCGAGAACTTCGAGAAGCCCCGCGTCACCCGCGGCGACGTGAGGCGCGAAGCCATCGTACGGGCCGCACGCAAGATCTGCCTGGAGAAGGGGTTCTCCAAGATCACCGTTTCGGACATCGCCGGCGAGGTGGGCATGACCCGTTCGCTGTTCTACCATTACTTCCCCGATAAGGACTCAGTGGCCAACGCCGTACTGGACGATGTGATCGACGAGATCCTCGCCCGGCTCGGCCGGTGGAACAGCGAACGTGAAACCGGCAACGTGAACAAGGCACTTGACGATATGGTGCGGCTGCTGCGCGCGCTCATCGCGGATGAAAGCCCGTTCTCCAACCGGATGATCCAGGACGGCAACGCCGGCCTGTACATCAAGTTCATCGACCGGGCAGCAGACCGCATCGCAGACTACATCGCCCAGACCACCGTGCATGATTTCGAGCAGATGCACGGCCTGCCGATCCGCAACGTGCACGAGACCTTCTTCACGCTGATTGTGGGGCTGATCTCCTTGCTGCGTTCACATCCGGACATCAGCGACAGCACCATCAAGCAGGTGATCGCGCAAACGCTGCACATCGAAAGCTACATCCAGTAACATCCGGCAGCAGCGCCGGTGGCACCTCGTTCTAGTGGAATTCGCCGGTCAATGGGTCGCGGCCATCGCGGGTGACCGCTTCGGCCATATGCGCTGCGGCATCCACCTCACGCGCCGCCACGGCCGGAGGCACGAGCACACGAAGCGCACGGCTTTCCGTCGTCACTCGCACCGGACCCCGGCCGACATATTCGCCATCGGCCATCAGCACCGGAGGCTCATCGCCCTCGTCGGCACGCGTGATTTCGATGCTGCGGATACGCTTCCAGCCGAACACCCGTGAGGCGAGCAGCCGACCGTTGTAGGCGTTCGAGATCGCCACCGCGCATTCGCGGACATTCGGCACATGGTCCATCCACACCAAATCGAGCATCCCGTCGGAGAAGCACGAATACGGCGAGACTTCGATGCCGCCACCGATATGCCGCGAATTGGCGACCGTCAGCAGCGGCGAGATGATGTCCCGCTCATCCGTGGATCCATCCGCCAGCGTGGCCTTGACATGATAGCCGTAGCGTTTCATGCGCGTCAGCTCCACGAGCACCGCGGCGAAATACCGCAGGCTGCCGTTCGGCAGATGCGAATGGTTCGCACGGTCATTGATGCTGGCATCAATGCCACAGGACAGCATTCCCGCATAGTAGCGGTCAATGGGATGCGCCTGGGCAGCCGACTCCCCCGCCGGTACCTCATACTCACTGCCAGTAGAGGGGTCGACCGAGTATCCGCCCGGCAGGGAGGTCACCCGGCCCATGTCCACATCCATATGAGACCCGCGGACAATGGCGCCCACGATGCCCTCCACCGCCGTCTCGATGCGGTTCACCGGCAGTTTGAGCCCGCGCGCGAAATCATTGCCCGAGCCCATCGCCACAATGCCCAGTGGCTTGCCGCTGAGTCCCACGGCATTGGCGCCGAGTGCGATCATGCCGTCCCCGCCGACCACCACGAGATAGTCGTACTCATGCGAGTGTTCACGCGCACGGTTCAACGAATCGTTGAAGCTCGTTCCGGTGAGGTCGGTCACCGTGAAACCGTGGCGTCTGCCGGCTTCGTGCAGCAAGTCCAACACGCGAGCATCGACTTCGGCACCGCGCCCCTTATCCGACGTGGGGTTGCCCACCAGCCCTATGACGTGACGGCGTTCGCTGTGTTCTCTCTCGGTCATGCATTCACCATAACCAAGGATGCGAACGCACGCCAGAGCGCACGCCATGTTAATCGCACAGCACAGGCCCGGCTCGTGCCTCCTTGCGGACATGCGGGGCGAACGGCACATCGGTGGCGACGCTGATCGCAAGGCGGATATCGTCGCCCTGCACTTCGCAGTCGGCAAGTACCGCCTCATTGGCTGCGGCGATGCCGCCGGCGAAGGCGCACGGGTCGTCGAGCCCCTGATGCCATAAGGCGTACGCGGCATTGAACGCCGCCAAATCGGCGATGGAGCGCGCCTTATGTTGGCAAAGCATCAGATTGCCGACAAGGGCGATCACCGTCAGCATCACAGCGGCGAGCATCACCAGCATGGCACCGGCCATGGTGCCTGAGCCTTCCTCAAGACGCGCTTTCATCGCTACCTCGGTTCTTGGATTCTCTTGGGTATCATTTGGGGCGATTATTGCGTGACGGCGGTGGCTTCACCGGTGACCTGCACTGGGGTCAGATTCATCGGTCCAGGCAGCACCGGACATGTCACCTGCACTTGCGTGGTCCGTTCGGACCGCCGTACATCGACAACGACCTGCGCGCGCGCCACCTCTGCGGCGACGCTGCGAGCGCGCGACTCGTCCGCCGACACCACCAGCTCCCTGGCGGCCGCCGACGCCGCACTGCGGCAATCGGCGGACACAAGAGTCACGCGACCCAACGCCAGGATGAGCCCGGCTATGGCGACGACGCTTGGCAGGACGACAGCAAATTCCGCAGTGGCGGCACCCGTTTCAGGGTCCGGCGGCAGACGGGCCATCCAATGGAACCATGATTGGCATCGCATGGCCGCTACCCGATGTTCAACGCTTTTTTGATGATGTTCATCAGCAGCGTCTTGACGGCATCGGATTTGAGGATGGTGACCAGAAGCGCGGCGAACCCGGTGGCGGCTACGAGCACCACGGCGTATTCCGCAGTGACCGCACCCTCCTCGGGACGTTCGATGAATGTGCGTATCTGGGCGTCCATGAGACATAACCGACGGTTGATGCGGGCGCGCAAGCCGACTATATCCCCGGGGGAATCGGCCAGCCGCACGAGATCGCGGCTTGGGGTGGCATGGCGTGTGAGCATGTGAGCTCCTTTCTTCACTGACAGCACGGCATTGTGATTGGTTGACCCCGCACCGGCGTGGCCGGCATGGGGTAGTACCACTGTGAAGGATTGCGTCGCGGCATGCACGCCGATACGGGGTATGTGGTTCTAGCTTGCCAAGTTATCCACATCCCGGCGTGTCATCCACAGCACATGTGGATAAGCGGACATCGCCAGTGGGCTACCGGGCCGCCACCAACCCGGACCAGACACCCAGGCCTAGTGGTCCGTCTCACACATAATTGAGGGATTCAGCTTCGTGTCTCTCCCCCAGTCAGCTACGCTGACAGCCCGTCCCGCAAGTACGAACGCGCTCCGCGCGCAGCTTGCCGGCTCCCTCTGATGAGGGAGCTCCCGGCGACAGCCGGGTGAGGGAGAGAAACACACAACACAGTCGTCCCCTGTCTCTCCCCCAGTCAGCTACGCTGACAGCCCCCTCATCAGAGGGGGCCAACATAGGACACCGTCGCAGGGGCTTCCGCAGTCAGCTGATGAAAGATACCATCGAGGGAATCACCCCCACCATGATGAACGCCGGCAGAAAGCACAGTCCCGTGGGCACGAGCAGCTTGACGGAGAGCCGTGCAGCCCGGCGTTCTATGGCCGACCGCTCGTCGGCGTCAAGCTGTTCCAGAGCGGATTCGAGGCGCACAGCCGGGGCGTCGCCATGCAGCCACGACGGCTCCAGTGCCGCGCGAATCACTGCCACCGAGCCGGCGTCGTCGGCAGCCCCGGCCGTTGTCTTAGTTGTTGTTTTGGTCGTCGCTCCGGTTGCCGCCCTGCCCGTCGCCCCGGTTGCCGCCCTGCTCATAGCCCTGGTTGTCGCCACGCCCAACCCGCCGGCAGTCGCCCCGTCCGACGCATCTGTAATCGCCCCAGCCGCCGAATCGGCCATCGCTCCGGCCGTTGCCCCGACCATCCCATCGTCGCAGTGTTCCGCCATATGCCAGGCATCGGACCAAGCCACCCCTTGCTTGAGCAGCTCACCGGCCTTGCCAATCGCCCTTCCGCTGCTGCCGTCTGCCGCGTATCCCACCGCTGCGCACGCATCAGGAATCGACGCTCCCTGCACCAGCGCCACGCGCAATAGGCGCAATATCAGCATGGTATGCGTGGCATCATCCGGCTCATCCTCCGCCATCCCAGCATGAGCGGAGGAGGGTCCGGCAGTCAGTCGTTCCCGCACCGGCAACGGAACAGTACGCAACCATACCGCGACTGCACAGCATACCGACGCTCCCCAAGCCCAAAACACACCCGTCATTCGGCGCCCCCGCGAAGCAGCGCGCGCACCCACAACAGACCGATGACATAGCAACAACAGCCAGCCAGCAGACAAGCCAGCCCTTGCGCCGAACCCAGCAGGAACTCCACCGGATGTGCGCCCATCAACTCGCCCAACAGCATGGTCACCATCGGCAAGGCGCTGAGCATGCCGACCGTCGCCTTGGGAACGGCGAGCGCCTGCGATTGAAGGTTCTGCAGCAATCGCATCTGCCGGTACCCGGCCAGCACCACCTCCAGGCAAGGCGAGGCGCGGCATCCCAACCGTTCGCCGACCTTGGCGGCGGCGTATGCGCCACGGGCTGCGCGCGCGGCCTGCATCCGTGTCTCATCCGGCATCCGCCGCCGCTCGAATGCCGTGGCGAGACGGTGTATGGTGATCTCCCGTGTCGCGAAGCGCCGCCCGTATTGCTCCTCGCAGGCCTCAAGCAGTGTGCCACCGCTGTTCATGCGCGCGATCATCGCCGTCAGCATCTGCGCGACGCCTATGCGACGAACCGTATTGTTCTTTTCGACTGCAATACTGCCGGCATTGGCAGCGGTATTGTTGCAGTCGATACTGCCGGCACCTTGGTTTCGACGGGCACCTTGGTTTCGGCGGGCACCTTCCCACCTGATACGCCCGGCGACGCCGTCGCCCGGCCATGGCCAGAGACACACGGCGAGCATCGCCAGCATCATGCTCCACAACGGCAACGCATTCATTGTTTCGCCTCATTCCATCTCATCCCGACCTGGCATTGCACGTTCGCTTCCTTGCGCGGCGGCCAGTGGGATTCAATCAGTATCGAAGTAGGAGCGCGCGGATTGCGCGGGTTCCGCAATGCTCCATCGCATCAGGAACTGCAACCATTCCGGTGCATACTGCGGCTCCCCTATGCCCGACCATTGCGCCAGAGGGACGCCCTGCAGCCCGCCGCCCCGGCTTTCCAACCGGCCTATCTGCGCGATTCGCCTGCGCCCATCCGTCCGCTCCACGTGCAACACCGCGTCGAACGCATCCTCCGCCATCATCGCCATCGCCTCCGGAGCGACGCCGGCCAGCAGACCGAGAGACACCAGTCGCGGCGGCACGCGAGCCACATTGTCCGCATGAAGCGTGGTCATGCCGCCGCGATGCCCCGAGTTGAACGCGCGCAGCAGGTCCACGATCTCCTCACCCCGGCACTCCCCCAGCACCACGCGGTCGGGGCGCATACGCAACGTTGCCTTGACCAAATCGGCAAGGCTCACCGCGCCCGCACCCTCCACATTCGCTTCACGTGCCATTAAAGACACGTGGTTCCGATGACCGAAATCGCCTAATTCACGCACTTCCTCCACGGTGACGACGCGTTCGTCCGCGTCACATTCCGCCAGCAGCGCCTTGACCAGCGTGGTTTTGCCCGATCCGGTTCCTCCGGTGACCAGAATCGTCGCGCGCCCATGCACAAGCCCCTGCAGCACAGGCAACCAAGCCATCGGAAACATGGCGTGCCGCGCCAGCTGAGGCAATGCGAGCGCAGTATCGCTCGGCAAGCGGATGGACAAGGCAGCGCCTTGCGGCACCAGAGGCGCAATCACCGCATGCACGCGGACGCCGTCCACAGTGGAAGCGTCCGCGATCGGCGAAGCATCATCCAGTCTTCGCCCCAGCTGCGCGCATAATTGCGTGGCGTACTCCCGCACCACTTGCGGTGAGCGAAACGGCACACGTAGCCGGTGTTCCCTCATGCCGGATCCCCGGTCCGCCCATACCCGACCGTCACAAGTCACTGCGATATCGGTCACCGCCGGGTCGGCGACGACTTCGTCCAGCAATCCGAACGTAGGCGCGGCTGCCGCGCCGGATTGCGAACCATATTGTGAATTGGATTGCATGATATGCGCAGGCATGGCCACCTCCTAGTGGTCTGCGTCAGAGATTCGTTGCCGAATTGACTACCCCTCAGTCCCGCTTCGCGGGCCAGCTCCCCTGACAAGGGGAGCCGAAATTAAGCCAGCTCGTCCTGCAATCAGGGACGCGCTTCGCGCGCGGTTTGTCAGCTCGCCTGTCGACTCGCACAGCACCTACAAACATCTCCGCTGTCTGCTTTACGGTGCTGTCCTGACAAGGGGAGCCACGAATTTACGGCGCTGCATATTAGCCGCAGTCGGCTGATTCGCGGTGCAGCGTGCGCTCCACGGCGTCGGCAAGCAGCGATATGGCTTTGCGGCAGTTCTTGGGCACAGCACGGATGCCGAGCCCGTCAAGTACATCGCCGCACAGGCTGGTATTGGCGTATATTGGCCCCATCACCGGTGATACGAGATACGATTCCGCCTCGTCTATGCTGACGATGCCACGTCCGCGTGGGGCTCCTCTGGGGGCGATGCCGATCAGACGAGGGGGCGAGCACTCCCATGCCGAGAGTCGGGCCCGGTGTGCGCGTACACGCGCCAATCCCATCACCGACAACTCCACGCCGACCACTTGCATGCCATGCTGCAGTTCCGGCATCGTCTCGACGAATTCACCTTGCCCCGCATCCACGATGACCACGTCATTGGCTTCGGCGAGCGCCCGTATCACGGCCTGCACTTCCCACCATTCCGGCCGCAGACCGGTCCAGGTGTTGTATGGCAGCACGCGCACGCCCTCCCAATCGATGAGCTCGTCGTTCAGCGCCCTGCCCTCGATCTTGCCCAACGGCGCATTGATCTGGTTGAAACGCAGGCCGGATTCACGCTCCACACCGAGCAGCAGGTCAAGGCAGCCGGAATCGAAATCCGCGTCGATCAGTGCGCAGCTCCGTCCACGCTGCGAAAGCGTCATCGCCAGCATCGCAGCCGTGGTGCTCAAGCCTATGCCGCTATGGCTGGAGGTCATCGTGACGATGTTCTGCAGGACCACGTCCGTAGACGGGTCCCGGTTTGGACGGCCCGGACGGCTCGGCAGCGGCCGGCTGGTGCACGCGGCAGTCAGCGAAGGCGGCTGTGAGGATGGCGAGAAATACTGCAGGCGCGGCTGCGCACCAGCCGTGGTACGCGCGCCACGCCTGGGTTTGACGCGCGGTGATGTTGGCGCAGGCTGCGCCTGTACGGCTCCGGTTTGGGTGATTCGAGTCAGCGTAGTCGCATCCACTATGGCATCGCTGGAGGGAAGAGGCACCGCGTCAGGCAATGGCACCGCAGGCGACGCGGCGGAGGATAGTTGCATGGTAGTCATAGGGCGATTGAACAGCGGCATATATGTGCCGCACAACCCGAATCGACCTATGTGGTTCTAGCTTGCCAAGTTATCCACATTCCGGCGTGTCATCCACAGAACTTGTGGATAAAAAGAAAACCGGCCAAACATGACGTTTGACCGGTGGCATCACCTGCGAAAGACAATCGCGGGCATCACTTGTTGTCGAGGTTTTCGATGCCGGATTCCAGCGTATCCAGCTGGGAATCGGTGACTTTGACGTGCGCGCCGGTCACCGAACCGGCCTTCTTCTTGCCGAACTTGGCCTTGAACAGGCCGATGATGGTCGGGGCCAGCGAGACCAGCAGAATCAGCACGATGACAAGTTCGAAGTGATCCTGCACGGCCGGGATGTTGCCGAAGAAGTATCCGAGCAGCGTGAACAGCGTGGACCACGTCAGACCGCCGAGCACCGAGAACGGGGTGAACCGGCTCCAACGCATACCGGAAATGCCGGAAATGAACGGCATGAACGTGCGGATGAACGGGAAGAAACGGCCCAGGAACACCGCCAGCGGACCCCACTTCTCAATCATGCCCTCGGTCTTGGCCAAGCGCTCCGGGGTCAAGGCCTTCACCTTGCCGGACTGGATAATGCGACGACCGAAGAAGTGACCGATGAAGTAGTTGCACTGGTCGCCGATGATCGGAGCGCACCACACCACCGGCAGCAGGTAGAACAGCGGCAGCGCGGCCTTGCCGGTCACCGCGTCAGGAGCAGCGAACACACCGGCGGCGAACAGCAGCGAATCGCCCGGAAGGAACGGGAAGAAAACCACACCCGTTTCGATGAACACAATAAGAAAGATGAATCCGAGGGTCGGGGCCACGCCCATGGCGATCCAGCCGGCGATGGCCGCGCGCGGATCCTTCAGCAACTCAACAATAAAATGTACAAAACCCATGCTGTTCCTATGAAATATCCTATGAACCTGTATTCGCGAACAATATGCAGCGCCTCGCCCAGCCGGAATCAACCTCTTGGACACTCGCGCTGAAACCGTCAACCACCCTACCAGCAGGCCACATCAAACCTATGAGGTCCACACTAAGCCATCATTAATAACCAGCGTTGGTGTCCCGCGTCAGAAGTTCGTTGGCGAAAGACCGCCCTGACGAAGCGCGTTTCAGCCGGCGAGCCGCTGCTTCACGAAGCCATCCAGCGCGACGGCGTCGATGCCATCGTATGAATCGATGGAGGCGAACTGGCCGAGACCGGAGTTATCCGTGCGAATCCAACCGGTCTGGGCGATCAGCGTGGCACCGGATGCGGCGCCCGCCTTCAAGCCCGACGCTGAATCCTCCAGCACCACGCACTTGGGCATGTCCTCCTCGGCGATGCCGAGCTTGGCAGCGGCGGCCAGGTACGGAGCTGGATTCGGCTTGTGCTCGTACGGATCATCGCCGCAGACATAGCCGGCGAACAGCCCTTCCGACTGCTTCATGATGTTCTCGGCCATACGGCGAGGCGACGTGGTGACCAGCATCGAGGGGATGCCGGCGTCCTTCAGCGAATGCAGCACCTCGCGCACGCCGGGAATCCACGGCAGATGCGCCACTTCCGCGTTGTAGACATAGTCCTTGAGCTGCTTGTCGATCTCCTCGACGCTCAACGTGCATCCGCGCTCGATCATGTTGCGCGCCACGTTCGGCACCGGCGTGCCGGAACACAGCCAACCGAGGTCCTCGTTCCAGTCACCGCCATTGGCATGGGCGATTTCGATCTCGCCGTCATGCCAGAGCGGCTCCGAATCAATGAGTGTGCCGTCCAGATCCCAAAACACGGCCTTGAGCAGCATGGCTTCCTCCATTCGCGGGCTTTCGCAAAAGCCACAAGAGCTACATGTACTTGCTGTATTTGCTTAGTCCATTGCACCAACCGGATGGGACAGCGCGGCGTTGCGGCCCATGATGTAGGGATTCGCGCACGATGTAGGGAACCGTCCATGATGCAGGGATGCAAAACGTTGGAATAAAGCCATTTTTACCCCTTATGCCATGCAAGAATCCCATGCAAGAATCCCTACATCATGGGATTTTCCCTACTCACCAGCCCCAGAGGACCATGGATTTGGAATCGGCGGCGGCATCAGGATGAGACGCGCGCGAGCCGCCATCAGCCATTGCAAAGCTATCGCGCCCCGGCAGCTCACGGGTTTCGTGATGAATCGCGTTGCGCCACAAACGAGCGCGATTGGAGCGTTGCACTTCGACAATATTGCCGTCGCGCCCGGCCGCGAACACGCTTTCCTGATCGCCGGCCTGCATGCGCTTGACCTCGCGACGCAACTGGCGGTTCTCCTCTTCGAGTTCCAGAATGCGCGCGATGCCGGAAAGATTGATGCCCTCGTCCTGGCTCAGGCGCTGGGCATGTGCCAAGCGGGCGATATCGCGCAGGCAGTAGCGGCGGGCGCCGCCACCGGTGCGCTGCGGACGGACCAGCCCCAGACGGTCGTATTGGCGGAGGGTCTGGGGGTGGATGTTGGCCAGCTCGGCGGCCTGGCCGACAGTGAAAACGGGCAGTTCGATGTCGAAGCCGACGTCGTCGGCCCCATCAAGGTCGGCGCGACCCAGCACCAACGCGGTGGCGCACATGGCGTACAACTGCCGAATCTGATTGACTCGCGCCATGATGCGCCTCCTATTGATTGTTGTGTTGCTGTGTGTACTTCGTGCGCGGACGGCGACCATGCGGGTCAGGCGAGGTAGTCGCCGGCCTTTTCGTCAAATTCCTTGGCGACGTGCTTGAGCATGAGCCCCGGCTTGGCGGGAACCATAATCTGCACACGGCCGATCAGGTCGCCCGTCTCGCTTCCACGCTTGACGCCAAGCCCTGCAAGCTTGACTTCAGCACCGGAGCTGGAGCCCGCAGGCACCTTGAATGTGACCGGATTGCCGTCGATGTCCTTGGCCTCGACTTTGGCACCGGCCACAGCCTGACCGACGGTCACCGGCAGATCCATGACAATGTCATGACCGCGCATGGAGTAAGTGTCGTCCGGCTTGACGGTGACATGCAGGTACAGGTCGCCCGCATGACCGCCGTTGATGCCCGGCTTGCCCTTGCCTGCCAGCTTGATCTTCTGACCGTCCTTGACGCCCGCAGGCACATGGGCCTTGAACTTCTTGCCATCGACGGACAGGGACACGGTCGCGCCCTTGACCGCCTGGCGCAGCGTCAGGCTGATCTTGGAGTTGCGGTCCTCGCCGTTCTCGGGGCGCGGCGCCTCCTCATACCCGTAGCCACCGGCGTTACCGTACGGCGACTGGCCGCCGAATTGTGCGCCAGCGCCCTGACCGGCGGCGCCACCGAACATGGAGAAGATATCGTTCAGGTTCGGATTGCCGCCGCCCGACGTGGAGAAGCGAATACGCGAACCATTGCCGCCCATGCCCGACGCATTGCCGAACATGGAGCCGAAAATGTCGGAGAAGCCGGAGGCGTCAAAGCCGCCCGAACCGGAGCCACCTGCGAAGCGGGCACCGCCCATGCCGAACTGGCGAATCGCATCGTACTTCTGGCGTTCGTTCTTGTTGCTCAGCACGTCATACGCTTCGGAGATGTCCTTGAACTTCTCCTCGGCTTCCTTGGTCTTGTTCAGATCAGGATGGTACTTGCGGGCCAGCTTGCGGTAGGCCTTGGTGATTTCGGCTTCAGTAGCGTCCTTGGAGACACCAAGGACTTTGTAGAAGTCTTTGTTCAGCCATTCATTCTCAGCCATTCATGTCTCCTTTCGTAAAAGTCTGTATTAGTGAAGTGCTTAGTGCTTTAGGAAGCACTAAGCACTGTGGATGTGTTTGAGTCGCCTGAGCGGGGATCAGTTGTGGGGAGAGGCTACTACCACGCGGGCGGCGCGGATGACGCGGTCGCCGATGCGGTAGCCGGCCTCGACCACGGTATCGACAGTTTCCTTCTCGGCAGAGTCATCCGGCTTGTGCAGGATGGCCTCGTGCTTGGTGGGGTCGAAATCCTCGCCCTTTTCGCCGAACTTCTCGACGCCGAACTTCTCGAACGCCTTGTCGATCTTGGTGGCGACAGCCTTGAACGAATCGTCCATCTCGCTGTGTTCGCGGATGCGATCGATATCGTCCAATGCCGGCAGCAGCGCGGTCAGCACGTCGATGATGCCGTGCTGGCGGAAGCGCTCCTGTTCTTTCTGCGCGCGATTGCGGTAGTTGATGAACTCCGCGCGTTCGCGTTGCAGCGCCTCAAGGTAGTCGGCTGCCTCCTTCTTGGCCTTGCCAAGCGGAGTGAGGGTATCGCTGTCGGCCGGCTTCTTGTCGTCTGTCGGGGTCTCTCCCTCAGTCGCGGCATTCGCCGCGCCAGCTCCCTCATCAGAGGGAGCCGAAGTGGCAGAGTCGGCCGGCTTCTCTCCCTCAGTCGCAGCATTCGCCTCCTCGGCTCCCTCGTCAGAGGGAGCCGAGGAGGCGGCGGCCAGATCGTCTGCGTTGGGCAGGTCGTTCAGGTAGTCGTCCTTATTGAAGTCGGACATCACTTGTTGTCCTTGTCGTCATCGTCGTCCACGACCTCGGCCTCGACGGTGTCATCGTCAGAGGAAGAGGAGGCGGAGCCGGCGGACGCGCCAGCGGCACCGGCTGCACCAGCGCCGGCTGCGGCGCCTTCAGCGCCCTGCTGGGCGTACAGCACCTGGCCGATCTTCTGGGCGGCGGTCATCAGCTCGGTCTGCGCGGTCTTGACCTTCTCGACGTCGTCACCCTTCAGGGATTCCTTCAGAGCGTTGACCTTGTCGGTGACTTCCTTGACGATGTCGTCGGAGAGCTTCTCCTTGTTGTCGTTGACGAGCTTCTCAGTGCTGTAGGCGAACGCCTCGGCCTGGTTGCGGGTCTCGGCATCCTCCTTGCGCTTCTTGTCCTCGGCCTCGTGAGCCTCGGCCTCCTTGACCATGCGGTCGATCTCGTCCTTCGGCAAGCCGGAACCACCGGTGATGGTCATCGACTGCTCCTTGCCGGTGCCCTTGTCCTTGGCGGACACGTGCACGATGCCGTTGGCGTCGATGTCGAAGGTGACCTCGATCTGCGGGACGCCACGCGGAGCCGGAGCGATGCCGGTCAGCTCGAAGGTGCCCAGCGGCTTGTTGTCGCGGGCGAACTCACGCTCACCCTGGTAGACCTGGATCAGCACGGACGGCTGGTTGTCCTCGGCGGTGGAGAAGACCTCGGAACGCTTGGTCGGAATGGCGGTGTTGCGGTCGATGAGCTTGGTCATGATGCCACCCTTGGTCTCGATGCCGAGGGACAGCGGGGTCACATCGATCAGCAGGACGTCCTTGCGGTCGCCCTTGATGACGCCGGACTGCACGGCGGCGCCGACAGCCACGACCTCATCCGGGTTCACGGACTGGTTCGCTTCCTTACCGCCGGTCAGCTCCTTGACGAGCTCCTTGACGGCGGGCATACGGGTGGAACCACCGACGAGCACGACGTGGTCGATGTCGGACACGGAGATGCCGGCGTCGTGCAGCACGTTGTTGAACGGGGTGCGGCAACGGCCGAGCAGGTCGGAGGTCATTTCCTCGAAGTGCGCACGGGTCAGGGTCTCGTCCAGATGCACCGGTGTGCCGTCAGGGGTCATGGCCAGATACTGCATGGAGATGCTGGTGCTGGTGGAGGAGGACAGTTCCTTCTTCGCCTGCTCAGCGGCTTCCTTCAGACGCTGCAGCGCAATCTTGTCCTTGCTCAGGTCAACGCCGTACTTATTCTTGACTTCGGAGACCAGCCAATCGATGATCTTCTGATCCCAGTCATCGCCACCGAGGTGGTTGTCGCCGTTCGTGGCCTGCACCTGAATGGTGGAGAAGCCGTCGTCGTCCTTGCCGATCTCCAGCAGGGAGACATCGAAGGTGCCGCCACCGAGGTCGAAGACCAGGATGCGCTCGTCTTCCTTGCCCTTCTCAAGGCCGTAAGCCAGAGCGGCCGCGGTCGGCTCGTTGATGATACGCAGGACGTTCAGGCCTGCGATCTTGCCGGCGTCCTTGGTGGCCTGACGCTGGGCATCGTTGAAGTATGCCGGGCAGGTGATGACGGCGTCGGTGACCGGCTCGCCGAGGTAGGCCTCGGCGTCCCTCTTCAGCTTCATCAGAATCTGAGCGGAAATCTCCTGCGGGGTCCACTTCTTGCCGTCGATCTCGACGGTCCAATCGGTGCCCATGTGACGCTTGACGGAAGAAATGGTGCGCTCAACGTTGGTCACTGCCTGACGCTTGGCGACTTCGCCGACGAGGATCTCGCCGGACTTGGAGAATGCCACCACGGACGGCGTGGTGCGGGCGCCCTCGGCGTTCACGATGACGGTGGGCTCGCCGCCTTCCAGCGTTGCGATGCAAGAATTCGTAGTACCCAAATCGATACCAACTGCACGTGCCATAATGTGTGCTCCTTTTGTTCTTGTTATTCGTTCTTACGTTCTTCGCTCAAGTTCCTCGGGGAATCGTTCTGCGGATTCCCGGTCGGTTCTCGAACCTTCCAAACTTGAGCCTACATCACTCAACTTCCCGAAGGCAAGTTCTATTCCCAAATTCCCCACAAAAAGTTGAGCGTGTCGCACTCAGGTTTTGAGCGGCGGCAGCGATGTTCCATCAGAGGGGCCAGAAAAAGCACAGTCAATTCCGCTGACAGCCCATTCCGCAAGCAACAGACAACACTGAAACGCGCCCGCTGCGCACCTCGCCGTGCGCCTCGACACAACACTACTAAACCGGTTTTTCTTTTGCATGATTCTTCGATACGCTTGATACGGCATCGCACGCCACGACGTTCAAAGAGGATCTCATGCCCATCGGCAATACCAAGCAAACCAGCGGCCCAACCCCGCGCACCACGGACCATGGCCCAGCGAACCATAGCACCACGGACCACAGTCCAGCGGACCACGGCACCGCCGCGCACACCGCCTCACGCACAGCGGACGTACCACCGGACACGCCCTGGTCGTTCACCGAATACATCAACACCTACCGCAAGCACGCAGGCCACCCCGTGCACATCCTGCTGAGTTTCTTCCGCGGCTCCGGCCGACAGCTCACCGTCGCCACGCTCGCGCTGGTCGCCAAGCAGTCGCCGTGCTGGGTGCTGCCGATCGTCACCAGCAACATCATCAACATCATCACCTATCGTGACCAGCACAACCTCAACGAACTGTGGATCAACCTCATCGTCGCGTTCGTATTCATCTCGCAGAACGTGCTGAGCACCTGGACCGTGGCGCTGCAGCTCGGGCGTGTCAACCGCAACATCGAGCGCAAACTGCGCGGCAGCCTCATCGTCAAGCTGCAGCAGCTGTCCATCCGATTCCATAACGAGACGCAGTCGGGGCGACTGCTCTCGAAAGTCATGCGCGACGTCGAAAACGTCGAAGTGCTTATCGACCAGACATACCGCAACCTGCCGATCATCGCGCTCGACATCACCATCGCCGTCGTGGTCACGGCCATGCACAGCCCGACCGTACTGCTGTTCTTCCTGCTCACCGTACCGGCCGCCGTCATCGCGATCTACGCATTCCGCAAGCCGATCCGCGAACCGAACCGCGACTTCCGCTCCCAGATGGAGCAGACGCAGGCCGCCGTGGCCGAAATGCTCGAGATGATTCCGGTCACACGCGCGCATGGCCTGCAGAACGTCGAGATCGACCATATGAGCAAGCGGCTCAACTACATCCACGACACCGGCCTGCGGCTCGACGTGGTCAATGCGCTGTTCGGCTCGACCGGCTGGGTGCTGTTCCAGCTGTTCCAGCTCGGCTGCCTGGCCTTCACCTCATACCTCGCGCTGAACGGGCGCATCCCGATCGGCGACGTGGTGCTGTTCCAAACGTATTTCGCCCAGATCGTCAACTCGATTTCGGCGCTGATCAACATGTATCCGATCATGACCAAGGGCATGGAGTCGATGTCGTCGATCGGCGAGATCCTGCAGGAGAACGACGTGGAGCACAATACGCGCGACGTGGAGCCCTCGCAGTTGCGCGGCGACGTCGAATACCGCAACGTGAACTTCCGCTATAGTCCCGATTATCCGCTCGTACTGCATGATTTCTCACTCAAAGTGCCGGCCGGGCAGTCGCTGGCGTTCGTGGGCGATTCCGGCTCGGGCAAGTCCACGTTGCTCAAGCTGCTGATCGGCTTCGGCGAGCCGGAAAGCGGCTCGGTATTGGTCGACGGCATCGATCTGAAGGATATGGATCTGGACGCCTACCGCCGGCAGATCGCGGTCGTGCCGCAGAACACGATCCTGTTCTCCGGTACGCTGCGCGACAACATTGCGTACGGACTGGGCCATGTCAGCGACGAGCAGGTCGAGCAGGTGGTACGCGAGGTCGGCCTGGACGATGTCGTCGCCGCGCTGCCCAATGGCCTGGATACGCAGCTCGGCGAGCATGGCGGCACCCTGTCGGGCGGGCAGCGCCAGCGCATCGCGATCGCCCGGGCGCTGATTCGCAAGCCGCGCATCATCATCTTCGACGAGGCGACCAGCGCGCTCGATTCCGCTTCCGAAAAACAGGTGCAGCACGCCATCGAGCATATGATGGGCCAATGCACCACGTTCATGGTGGCGCATCGCCTGTCCACGATCCGCAACGCCGACCGCATCGTGGTGATGGAGCATGGGGCCATCGTCGAGGAAGGCACCTATGACGAGCTGATGGCCGCGCGTGGCAAGTTCTACCAGCTCAAGCGCATGCAGGAGTAGCCGCGTAGCCGCATGTGGGCGAATAAAAAGGGGCCGCTCCCTGATGCATCGGAGTTGCATCGGAGCGGCCGCCCTTATCGCGCTTTAGCCTCGCTCACTGGACCTGGGCGCGAGCGATCTTGCCGGTGAAGGAGTTGGCCTCGTCGGCGTCCTTCACACCGTCCTTGTTCCAGGAGAACATGGCGCGCAGCTTCGGGCCGACGGTCTCGATGCGCTCGTTGGAGTACTTCTCCTGCAGCTCCTTGAAGTGCGGGGCGCCGGCGTCCTGATCGTCGATGAACTCCTTGGCGAAGGAGCCGTCCTGAATGCGCTGGAGGTGGTACTCCATGCGCTTGCGGCAGTCCTCGTTGATGACGGTGTTGGTGTAGTCGCCGTACTGGGCGGTGTCGGAGCAGGACCAACGAGCCTTGTTCAGGCCGCCTTCGTTCATCAGGTCGACGAGCATCTTGAGCTCGTGGCAGACCTCGAAGTAGGCGATCTCCGGCTGGTAGCCGGCGTCGGTGAGGACCTCGAAGCCCATCTCAACGAGCTTGTTCACGCCGCCCATGAGCACGTTCTGCTCGCCGAACAGATCGGTCTCGGTCTCCTCCTTGAACGTGGTCTTGATGGCACCGGCGCGCAGAGCGCCCAGGGCCTTGGCGTAGGCGAGGGTCAGCGCCCAGCCGTCGCCGCGCGGATCCTGCTCGACGGCCACGACCACCGGGACGCCACGGCCGGCGGCGTACTCACGACGCACGATGTGGCCCGGGCCCTTCGGAGCGACCATGAACACCGGATGGTCCTCGGTCGGCTTGATGTAGCCGTAGTGGATGTTGAAGCCGTGGGCGAAGGCGACGGCCGCGCCCGGCTTGATGTTGGGCTCGATGTCGTTGGCCCAAATCGTGCGCTGGTACTGGTCGGGGGCGAGGATCATGATGACGTCGGCCTCGGCGGCGGCCTCGGGCACGGACTTGACTTCGAGGCCCTGCTCCTTGGCGAACTCGACCGACTTGGAGGTCGGGCGAAGACCGACGACCACGTCGACACCCGAGTCGCGCAGGTTCAGCGCGTGGGCGTGGCCCTGGGAGCCGTAACCGATGATGGCGACCTTCTTGCCGTCGAGCACGGAGAGGTCAGCGTCGTTGTCATACCAGATTTGTGCAGCCATGTAAGCACTCCTTGTACTGCTGGCGCACCGGCCCGGAAACTTGCGGCCGGTATGCGGTTGTGTTGTGGTGGTTGCGCGTATGCGGTTGTGCATAGATGCGCGTTTGGGGCGTCCGAGCCAAACCCGGACTGTCTCAAGCGTGGCGGGTGTCGCCTTGTGGGCGCGACTCGCAAAACTGAGGTCTATCCTATCGAGAATCCGGCGGTTTCCCGCCGCCGTCCCACAACGTGAGCTGGGTCACGAATCGACTTTTGCGCGATTATGGACAATGTCTTACAGTTCGGACGATTCGCGCTAGAACGATACGAGATGCCGTACCACGCCAGTGCACAATACGGGAAAATGCAGCCGCGTGGCACGGCACCCCATAGCCCACCACGCCAATCCGCCAAAATATGCGCCACAGCAGCGCAGTAGGGAGTAATTATGCGCTGGCGTGGCACACTCCCCTGCCACACCAGCGCAGGAAGGCCGAAATTGAATCGCCGTGGCACGGAGAAAATGATCCATCGCATTGTTACTCGAACAGGGAGCTCGGCGTCGCATAATGCGCGCAGACACAGCCGGTCACAACTCCAACACGCACTACGCAGCCGCGTCCGCCGATACGAAAAGCCGCCATCCCATTGCGGAATGGCGGCTTTTCATTGCAATCACGCTAGCGTCCCGCCAGAACTGCGTTGACAACATGACTACCCCTCAGTCCCGCTTCGCGAGACAGCTCCCCTGACAAGGGGAGCCGGGAAATACGGTCAACGAATTTCTGACGCAGGATACTAGGCGAGAGCAGACTCGCGACTTACGCGGTTAAAATCACTGAACCTGAGTACGAGCGATCTTGCCGTTGAAGGACTCGGCCTCGTCCTGATCCTTGGCCTCGGCGTTGTTCCAGGAGAACATGGCACGCAGCTTCGGGCCGACGGTCTCGAGGTGCGGGTGGGAGTACTCCTCCTGCAGCTTCTTGAACTTCGGGGCGCCAGCGGCCTGGTCGTCCATGAACTCCTTGGCGAAGGAGCCGTCCTGAATGCGCTTGAGCTGGTACTGCATGCGCTTCTTGGTCTCCTCGGTGATGACCGTGGAGGTGTAGTCGCCGTACTGAGCGGTGTCGGAGCAAGACCAACGAGCCTTGTTCAGACCGCCCTCGTTGGCGAGGTCGACGAGCATCTTCAGCTCGTGGAACACCTCGAAGTAGGCGATCTCCGGCTGGTAGCCAGCCTCGGTCAGCACGTCGAAGCCCATGTCGCACAGGTGGTTGATGCCGCCCATGAGGACATCCTGCTCGCCGAACAGATCGGTCTCGGTCTCCTCGGTGAAGGTGGTCTTGATGGCGCCGGCGCGCAGAGCGCCGAGAGCCTTGGCGTAAGCCAGGCACAGCGGCCAGGTCTTGCCGTCCGGGTCCTGCTCGACAGCGACCACGACCGGGACGCCACGGCCGGCGGCGTACTCACGACGCACGATGTGGCCCGGGCCCTTCGGGGCAACCATGAACACCGGGTGATCCTCGGAAGGCTTGATGTAGCCGTAGTGGATGTTGAAGCCGTGGGCGAAGGCCAGGGCGGCGCCCGGCTTCAGGTTCGGCTCAACGTCCTTCTTGTAGACGGCGGCCTGGTACTGATCAGGCAGAAGGATCATGACGACGTCGGCCTCAGCGACGGCTTCCGGGACGGACTTGACTTCCAGGCCCTGCTCCTTGGCGAACTCCACGGACTTGGAGGTAGGACGCAGGCCGACGACCACGTCGACACCGGAATCACGCAGGTTCAGCGCGTGAGCGTGACCCTGAGAGCCGTAGCCCAGGATGGCGACCTTCTTGCCATCGAACACGGACAGATCGGCGTCCTTCTCGTACCAGATAGTTGCTGCCATTTTTGGCGCTCCTTTATATCTATTGTTGATTTATGGGTTGAGTATCAATGTGTTCTGCTGTGGCGCAGAACCCTACGTGGTTTTTCCTTGTGGGCTTTTCCGAGAGTTAGGTTTAGTCCTGCACCTTCGGAAAAGCTGTGCAAGGGTTCACTACGTGGGATGAATTTTCAGTTATGGATTTTCAGTTATGAAAGACGGTTATGAATGCGGGAATCGTTGCGCAAAGTCGGGCGTCTCTCCCAGTCAGCTCCGCCGACTTACCAGGCTCCCCTTGTCAGGGGAGCTGGCACCGAAGGTGCCTGAGGGGTAGTACACGAGGAGCAATACAAACAACAATCAAGCAATCCAGCTAGTCTCTCCCCCAGTCAGCTCCGCTGACAGCCCGTCCTGCAATAAGGGACGCGCTACGCGCGGCAGTCTGCTGGCTCGCCTGTCGGCTCGCACGTTGCCTACAAACAGCTCCGCTGTTTGCTTCACGGCAACGTCCCATCAGAGGGGGCCAAGAAAGCACAGTCAACTCCGGAGCAGAGCCGGAAACCAGCCGTGGATTTCACTTGGTGAAATCCACGTCCGTGCTGGGCCGTCAAGCAGAAGCCCAGTGGGCTTCTGTAGGCCCAGTGAGCGATTGCAACCGACAGGCAATCGCGAAGCCGAAGGATAGCCGTGGATTTCACTTGGTGAAATCCACGTCCTTGGTTTCCTTGCACGTCAGCACGGAGACCAGGCAGCACACGGCCATCACACCGAGGTAGAGGCCCACGGAGTGGACGCCCCAGTTGTGGGACAGCCAGGTGGCGATGGTCGGCACGAAGGCGGCACCCACGATGGCGGCCAGGTTGTAGCCGATGCCGGAGCCGGAGTAGCGCACGTTGGCGTCGAACAGCTCAGGCAGGAAGGCACCGATCGGGCCGAAGGCGATGCCCATCAGCGCGAAGCCAATGCACAGGAAGGCCATGTTGGCGGCGAAGTTCTTCTGGCCCACGAGCTGACCGTCCAGCAGGAACGGGAAGAGCAGAGCGAAGACCACGAGCGCGCAGGAGGAGAAAGTGAGCACGCGACGGCGGCCGAGCTTATCCGCGTACAGGCAGGAGAGCACGATGAACAGGGCGAACACGCAGATGGAGATCATGAGCATGAGCAGGTACTCCTGGTTGGTGAAGCCCAGGTTGCCGCCGCCGTTCTCGGTGTCCTTGGTGCCCCATGCGAGGGACCAGGTGGCGAGCGTGTAGAACAGCGTGTAGGTCACGGCCACAAGGAAGGTGGCCTGCAGCACCTGACGCCAGGACTTGCGGAACACTTCGGTCAGCGGGGACTTGACGACCTTCTTCTGGGCCTGTGCCATACGGAAGACCGGGGTCTCCTCCATGTGCACGCGGACGACGAGTCCGACGATCACCAGCACTGCGGAGAGCAGGAACGGCACACGCCAGCCCCAGGAGAGCATGGCGGCCTGGTCGTTGAAGGATTCAAGGACGAAGTAGGTGCCGTTGGACAGGAAGAAGCCGATCGGGGCGCCCAGCTCCGGGAAGGAGCCGTAGAGCGCGCGCTTGTCTTCAGGCGCGTTCTCGGTGGCCACCAGAGCGGCGCCGGACCATTCGCCGCCCAGACCGATGCCCTGGATGAAGCGCAGGAGACACAGGATGGCGACGGCGAACACGCCGGCCTGCTCATAGGTGGGCAGGCAGCCGATGAGGAAGGTGCCCACACCCATGGTCATGAGGCTGACGACCAGCGTGGTCTTGCGACCCATGCGGTCGCCGAAGTGGCCGAACACCAGCGAGCCCAGCGGGCGGGCGATGAACGCGATGGCGAAGGTCAGAAGGCTCATCAGCAGGGCGACGGTCGGGTTGGCCTTGTCGGAGAAGAAGATGTGCGGGAAGTAGTTCGCCGCGGCGGTACCGTAGGCGTAGAAGTCATAGAATTCGATGGCGGTGCCGACCATGGATGCGGCGATTACGGTCTTGACCGAATCGCGAACCATGGCAGCGGCCTTGCCAGCCGCTTCGCTTGCTGCACCGGCGGTCTGCTCCAAGCCGGTCTCTTCGAGAGCTGCAGTCATTATTGCTCCTGTTGGTTCTCACCCTGCATCATCACAAACCTCGCGAGGGTGAAGTGTTTCACGTTGCTGTATTGGGTTGTTGCTGTTATCGTCCGCTGGAGTTCCATTTCGCGGGGATTGTCGTAAGCCTTGTGAGCGCAACAAAAAAGCCCCGCACATTGCAGGGCCATCACCGATTGTGTCGGTATCCTCAGCCCTGCCTTCGTTGACGGGGCTTCAAGCATCATGCCGAATTAGTCCGCCAGCGAAGACGGGCTAATAATTCGTGCGGATACAAACGCAGAAGCATTGAATCCAGTCATCGCGTGGCCTCCTTTCGGTGTTACTCGGGTTCGTTCGACCCGAACTGAAACTAGAAGATAGGTTCGTCAGCCCCATCAATCCAGCAGGGGTTCACATAATGAACATCGCATCATGAACATCGGCTACCGGGTGGTTTCGCCGGGGATGAAGGTCACGGGGATGACCACGCCCGGTTCCGCAGATCGGTTCGCCGGCTCGGCAGCATCGTCTTGTTCGACACCAGCGGCGCCGGTGACATTGGCGGCGCCGGCAGCATCGGCGACCACCAAGGAATCCACCGAGGAATCCGCCGACTCCCCGCGCCGCTCCCGCTTGGATGTATCGAAAGCCTCGATCTGCTGGTCCATCTGTTCGGCGAGCGCCGCGGCGATGGCCGGGAAATCCTGACGGACGACGGTGAGTTTCTTGCCGGCGAGATCGGCGGCAAGCGTGCCGTCATAGGCGATGATCTGCAAATCGCCGGGTACTGCGATGCCTCTGCGACCGGCTTCCTGCAATGCCACGGATGCCACCACATCGGAGCCGATGATGGCGTCCACATCCGGATAGCGCTCGAAAAAAGCGGCTGCTGTGGCTTCATGGGCCACGACGTCGGTGACGGACCCGGCCTCCACATAATCGCAGGCGATGCCGGCCTCCGCCAGCATATGCTCCACGGTGAGGTGATAGCGGACCGTGGGGAACGTCATGCTCTGCGTGAACTGGGAGCGCGGGCCGCCGACGAGCACCGCGTGACGCACGCCGGAATCGATCAGCTGTCGCGCGATCATATGGCCGCCGGCCTCATGGTCGGAGTGGACGGCGGGTATGCCGGTGCCGAGAATGCGATCGAACGCTACGATCGGCCTGCGGATGGACGTCCAGTAATCCGGCTGGTGTTCGGTGTGTGCGGCCATGATGATGCCGTCCATCATGTGCCGTTGCAGCATGTTCACGTATTCGCTCTCGCCGGTGGCGACATCGGCGGTGGAGCAGAGCATCGTCTTCAATCCCCGCTTGGCGAGCTCGCGCTGCATATGCGCGGTGAGTGTGGCGAAGAACGGATGGAGGATGGTCGGCACGATGATGCCGATGGTATTGGTGCGATTGCGGTACAGGTTGCGCGCCAGCTCATTGGGAATGTAGTTGAGCTGATGCATGGCCGCCTCGACCCTGGCACGCATGTCATCCGACACGTATCCCGCGTTGTTGACCACCAGCGACACCGTACTGACGGACACCCCCGCCTGCTTGGCTACGTCGCGCATACCTACCATTGTTCGCCTCCATCGGTTCATTCATCGCCCTGCGCATCGCGTCAATCACCCTACGATACGCAAGCGGGGGCGTGCATCTGCTGCACACCCCCGCATTGTTCGCACTGAAACACCAGTGTACTCGAACCGGTTTTACGATTATGGATTATTCGGATTATTCCTTGTCCCCGGCTCCGCGCAGCGTCACGATGCCGGCCAACAGCACCATCACGATAGCCGAGGGGAACAGCAGGTAATAGCCGAAGGAATGCGAGAACGCATTGACCAGAATGGCGCCGATGATGGCCGCGAGCGCCAATCCCGCGGAATTGGCGAGCGCGTAGACGCCGAGGTCGCGCCCGGCAGTGCGCGGGTCGGGTAGCGAATCCATCACCATTTCGAGGCCGAGCGCATCGTACAGGCCGAACGCGAAGCCGGAGATCAGCGCGAACAGCAGCATGCCATTCTCGCGCGCGGCACCGGTGGACCATGCGCCAAGACCCCACGCCAACGCCAAGCCGACCGCATACGTCAGGCATGCGGCGGCCACCACCACGGGCGTGGCGATGCCACGCGACTCAATCGCCTCGGAAATCGGCGCCGCCGACCAGGAGGCGAGCGCGGCACCGATCAGCGTGGCTACCGCCATGCCGGCGATCAGGAAGCCTGCGGGAATGGTCAGCGGCGCGGACGTGAACAGCACCGGCTTGCCGTACACCCAGAAGCGCACCAGATACCACAGGAACACACTGGTCAGTCCCACGCCGGCCATCATGCAGGTGCGGGCCGTGAACGCCAAGGCGAAGGCGGGGGATCCAGCCGGCGGACGCAGCTGGTCAAGGACTTCACCGCTGCTGAATCGCCTGCGCGGCATCTCCTCGCTGGAGGGTTCGCGCGGCAGAATCAGCGCCGCGGCGATGCCGGAAATCGCAAACACCCAGGCAATCGCCTTGAACGGCGCGGACGAACCGAACATCACACCGAATGCGCCGACCAGCACGCCCAGCGTCTGCGCCAGCATCACCCCGATGCCATGCCACCGTTCGATGCGCGGACGGAACTTGTCCGGCACACGTTCGCTGATGGCGGCGGCCAGCGGCGCGGACAGCATCGCGTAGGCGAACTGCATCATCGCCCAGAAGAAGCACAGTACCACCATGCTGGTGTCCTGTCCCAGAATCAGCGTGATCAGCGCGCACAGCAATCCGCCGGCCACCATCCACGGCGTGCGGCGGCCAAGCGGGGTGCGCGTGCGATCGGACAGCGCGGAGACCAGCGGCGTGAACAGGGCGGCGGCCACCACACCGACAATCACCAGCACCGCCAACGGCATGGCCAGTTCGGTGGCCACAGGGAAGGGGCGTCCGGTGGCAGGGTTGATGACGACCTCCAGCATGGCGGTGTCATAGTGGAAAAGCCTGGCCACCGCATTGGGCATGGCGATGGTGTTGAGCGCCACCCATGGGGTGCCGACCAGCATCGAGGCCGCGAAAAAGCCCCAGTTGAGTCGGCTGACCTCGCGCGCGCCCGGCTTTTCGCCGTTGGCTGCGACTACGGGGTCGCGCATGTCGAGATACGCGGACGCCATGTCGGGCGCGGGGGCGTCCACGCTGGCCGCTGCGGCTGCGGCTGCGGCAGACGAGGCCACGGAAGCGGGGGCGGCTGTCACCAGGCGCACGGCCTGGGCTTCCGGCTGATCGGCGGACGCCTCGGGCGGAAGACGATTGCTCTTGATGGCCAGTCGCGCCACCGCCGCCTTGTCTTCGGGGCTGAGGGCCTTGTCCAAGTCCGGGCGATCGTCGATTCCCGGACGCACATATGGGTTCAGCATGGCTTGTTCCTTCTTCTGCTCGTGTTCTGGCTCGTGTCTTGGCTCGTGCTTCTGCTTTGCTCGTCCGCGGTATCGTACGATGCACGATTGCTCCTGCGGCACGGGCCTCCCATGCAAAAACCGCCCGCACGCACTGGCTTCAGTGCACTGCGGACGGTTTGCTTTCCATGAACATAGTGTACGCCGGGAGCGCTACTTGACTCCCTTGATCTGCATGATGAGGAAGGCGGCGATCAGCACCACCCAACAACACCACCCACAACACCCAGCAACACCCAGCGCAAGAAATCCGGGACGAACGGGATTATTATCCAGATTTCTTGCGCCAACGAATGCGCCAACGAATGGAAGGACAGCAAATACAATCAACGAACTAATGGCGCAGCATACTAGAACCCCAATGGGAACCGATGCGACTAGCGGCTCACCACTGGCGGGTTGTTGAGGAGGTCGTGGGTCTCGTGGTCGCCGGCGGCGTCGGTCCACGCGAGACTTGCAACCGGGGTGGTGTTGTCAACGCCAAGTCCGCGGCCGGGCTCGAACGTGAGCTCCGCCCGGCTGCCGCCATCGGCCGCAGCCCAGCGGAAGGTGATGGACGTGTCGCCATCGGCCTCATAGCTGAACTCGCCGTCGAACGCGGGCAGTTCGTTGCGGAATCGAGCCAGCGCGTTCAGCGCGCGCACCACCGGACGCTCGAGGTTCTCGTCGATTTCGGCGACGGAGTAATAGTGGCGGTTGATGTCGCGGCCGTTATTCGTCTTGCGCAGCAGCTCCATATCGTTGCGGCCTGCGAGCGCACCGACGTAGTAGACCTGCGGCACGCCGGGCAGGAAGAACTGCACGGCGCGGGCGGCCAGATAATGCTGGTCGTTGCAGCCGAGCGCGGAATAATACGTGGAATTCACCTGGTAGAGGTCGAGGTTCGACGCGGCGGCACCGGTGGCGGCCTGCGACTCGCCGTGGGTGTTGGCGTGAATGGTCTTGACCATGTTGTCCACATCCTCGTCGGGCACAAGGCCCTTCAGGGAGCGGTCGAGCTGGTCGGAGCCGATGTCGATGACGCCGATGCCGTCGTGCGTGTCGAGCACGGTGACGGCGTTGTTCGGGCGGATCTCGGTCCAGTGGGCCACCGGCTCCACGTGTCCGGTGAACAGGGAGTGCAGGAGCAGCGGCGGCAGCGCGAAGTCGTAGACGCGGTCGACCTTGGAGGCGATCTCCACCTGCTTCTTGTAGTAGCTGTGCACCTCGATGAGGATCTCAAGTCCGCGCTTGACGCCCTCCTCGCGCAGGCGGGAGATGAGCTTGAAGGTCTTCGGGGTCATGAAGCAGCTGGTGCCGGCTTCCTTGGCGCCGTAGCCGACGGCGTCGAGACGGATATAGCTCACGTGGCTGGCGGCCATCTGGTCGAAGATGGACATCAGGTATTCCCAGCCCTTGTCGGAGTCGGTGTCGATATCCACCTGCTGCGGGGTGAAGCTGACCCACACCAGTCGTGTCTTGCCGGCGAACTTGTAGTGGGTGAATGGCAGGCCCGGACGCGGACGGTAGATGCCGGCGAGGTCCTCCTCGGTGGCGCCGTTCGGGAACACGGAGCTCATGGTGAGGAACATCGGGTAGTACTCGGATTCCTCGCCCTTGGCCAACACGTCCTGGAATTGCGCGGATTCCCAGCTCATGTGATTGACGATGGCGTCGACCATGATGTCGTGGGTCTTGGAGAGCTCGGCGACGTCGCCCCAGGAGCCGAGACGGGAATCGACTTTGGTGTGGTCGATCGGGTCGAAACCAGCGTCCGCGCCATCGTACGGGGTGAAGAACGGCAGGATGTGGACGCCATTGTAGACGCCGGCGAAGCGGGTGCGCAGAACGTCGGTCATGCCGGCGATGGTGCCGCCGCCGAGGCGATCCGCGTACGTGATCAGCTGGACTTTGTTTTTCATGGGCAACTCCTGTGTTGTGCAGTGACACTCTGTATCGAACCGGTTCGATACTATCGACGGATGCAACCCGCAGTCCAATCGAATGGCGTGTCGAACGGGTTTGAGATTGGCGTTCAATTCGACGACCGAGACAAGCCTCGCGATGGACATAAGAAACCACGCCCGAATAGGAAGACGGAGGTCGTGGAGGAAACATCCGACGGCTCCGACGCCGGACGTTCGTGTTACTGGGGTCACCGATCACCAATGTCGAAACTCAGCCGTCGATGGCGGTCGATTGCCACCGGCGCCGGCGGGGCGACCGATGTCGCAACCATCGGCGCCAATGCGCGGCAACAAGCGGCGCCGATATGCCACGTCGTAAGTACGTTGATTAATTCACTATCCCTCAGCCCCACCCCCGCAAAGCAGGACTGAGGGGTAGTCTCGTGCAGCACACGAAATCACGAACGCAGGCCACTTGCGGGCGAACCGGCTGAGCAACGTCATACGACCGTCTCCCGCGTGACGTCCGAATAGCAACGAAACAATGGAACATGCCGCGCCCAGGGTAGAGGCCGTACGGTAACCTAGTCCCCGGCGGAAACGTACAAACTTCTTGTGCGCAACCCATTGCGCAACGTGCTAGCGGGGAGGCAGGCATGCCTGGAATTGTTCTTATTGGCGCCCAGTGGGGCGATGAGGGTAAAGGCAAGGCGACCGATCTGATCGGCACCAAGGTGGACTATGTGGCCCGCTTCAACGGCGGCAACAATGCCGGCCATAGCGTCGTGGTCGGCAACGAATCGTACGCACTGCACCTGCTGCCCTCCGGCATAATCAACCCGAATCTGACCCCGGTGATCGGCAATGGCGTGGTGGTCGATCCCGAGGTGCTGTTCCAGGAGATCGACGGCCTTGAGGCCCGCGGCATCGACTGCTCGCATCTGAAGGTGAGCGAGGCCGCGCACATCATCGCCCCTTACCACCGCACGCTCGACAAGGTCACCGAGCGCTTCCTCGGCAAGCATAAGATCGGCACCACCGGCCGTGGCATCGGCCCGGCCTACGCGGACAAGATCAACCGCGTCGGCATCCGCGTGCACGACCTGTTCAACGCGCAGCACCTGCACGACAAGGTCGAGGCCAGCCTGCACCAGAAGAACCAGATGCTGGTCAAGCTGTACAACCGTCGCCCGATTGACGTGGACCAGACCACCGACGAGCTCCTGAAGCTCGGAGAACGCCTCAAGCCGTACGTGGCCAACACCGGCTTGATTCTGAACAAGGCGCTGGACGAGGGCAAGACCGTGCTGTTCGAGGGCGCGCAGGCCACCATGCTCGACGTGGACCACGGCACCTATCCGTTCGTCACCTCCTCCAACCCGACCGCCGGCGGCGCCTGCACCGGCACTGGCGTCGGCCCCACCAAGATCACCCGCGTGGTAGGCGTCTCCAAGGCGTACGTGACGCGCGTGGGCGAGGGCCCGTTCCCCACAGAACTGTTCGACGAGTCCGGCGAATGGCTGCGCCAGCAGGGCCACGAATTCGGCGTGACCACCGGCCGTCCGCGTCGCTGCGGCTGGTTCGACGCCGTGGTGAACCGTTACGCCTCCCAGGTCAACGGCCTGACCGACATCGTGCTCACCAAGCTTGACGTGCTCACCGGCCTCAAGGAGATTCCGATCTGCGTGGCCTATGACGTGGACGGAGAGCGCTACGACGACATGCCCACCGATCAGGCCGCATTCGCCGCCGCCAAGCCTATCTACGAGACCATGCCCGGCTGGGATGAGGACATCTCCTCCTGCCACACGTTCGACGAGCTGCCCGCCACCTGCCAGGCCTATGTGAAGCGTCTGGAGGAGATCAGCAACTGCCGTATCTCCGCGATCGGCACCGGTCCGCAGCGCGATCACATCATTTCCATCCACTCGCTGATCGACTGATTTCCACTCATGGCCGAATCGACCCGAGCGGACGGTGTATCGGAACCGCAGCCCAATACGATGGAGATTTCGGCGGCTCAGGTGCGCGCGCAGTCCACGCCGGTGCCGCAGGGGGCCGCTGCGGCCGCCAATCCGCCGCAGATTCCGCTCGCGCCGATGAAGAAGATCCAGGCCCGCTTCAATCCGCTGGCGGACATTATGGTCTATTGCGTTGTGTTCCTAGGCGGTGCGCTCGGCACTGCCATGCGCTACGGATTGAGCTTGGCACTCCCGCCGACCGCCCAGTCGCAAGGATTCTGGCAATCCTTCCATGTCCCGACGTTCACGGCGAACATGGCCGCCTGCTTCATTTTCGCCGGCCTGTCCGCGTATCTCTCGCAGGCGATCTGGATGCGCAAACGCACGCGTCAACTCGCTTCGCGCGGGTTCGGCATGGGCATGTGCGGCGGGTTCTCGACATTGTCCGCACTAGCCATCGAGGAGCTGCTGTCGCTGCAGGATGGCCACGTCCTCGGCGCGGTGTTCTATCTGCTGGCCAGCTTCGCCGGCGGCCTGATCGTCGCCGCATGCGGCACCAAACTGGGTCTCATGCTGACCGCCAGCAGAACAGGACGCATTGCCGCCGAGGCCTTGCAACGCCAGCAGTCGCAAGGCGGTTCGGGGCGTCACGTCACAGTCGGCGAGACGGTGATTGTGGCTGACGCCGGAAGCACCGGGATGCCGGCCGGCGGATTCAACGCTGGTGCAGCCGACGGATTCAGCGCGGAATCGCACATGGATACGGTCATTGGCGGCGCTGGTGCTTCCAGTGCAACCAATGCAACCCGTACTGTTGGCGCAACTGGCGAAGCTGACACCGGTGTCAGTGCCATTGCCGATGCTGGCACCGGTGCTGATACCAGCGGAGTCGCGAATACCGCTGGCACTGCGTTCTCTGCGCAGTCGGCGGTGGATGCGCCCGCCATGCTTGGCGCATCCGCTGTTTCACCTCAAGCTTCGGAGACGGAACCGGCGGCGGCTTCCGTCTCCACCGCCACTGACGCCACGGGTCTTACCGCATCGCCCTATGTGCCATCGACGGCGGCCACCTCGTCCGTTCCAGCTTCATCGGCTTCTTACGCCATGAGGCCGTCCTTTGAACCGGCACCCATCACCGACGAAATCCCCCTTACCGGAGACCCGACCACAGGGGAGGCCCACTGATGACGTTCATACTGGTGTGCCTGTGCGGCGGCTTGGGTGCCACCGCACGATTCGTGGTGAACACCTCCATTCAGCAGAAATGGAAGCGGCTGTTCCCGTTGTCCACGTTCGTCATCAATGTGGTCGCCACGTTCTGCGCAGGACTGGCGGCCGCCGCCTACGCCCATCAAGTGGTGCCGGAATCGACGTATCTGCTGTTCGTCACCGGATTCCTGGGCGGTTTCTCCACGTTCTCCACGGCGATCAACGAGATGGTCACATTGATTCGCGGACGGCACTTCGGCACGGCACTGATCTATGTGCTGGCCACCATCGTGGTGCCAGTGCTCTGCGTCACCGCCGGCTGGCTCGTCGGCAGCCTGTCGCACTGACCGATCTCTGAGAATCGGCCCCAGCACTAGTGGTCGATTCTCAGAGACAATCTCCTCGAGCCCAATTACTTCAGAGGCAATCCCACGTGTAGAGCACATGGGAGAAATCGAGCTGTTCGAGGTCATTGCGGCGGATGAGGAAGTTCGCGCATCCTGAGTCGCCCCACATCAGCACGTCATCGTAGCTGTCGACCTTCAGCAGCACCAGTTCGTCGTCGTAATCCGCACGCACATCAGACTGGGTGAAGACCGGGTAGCCACCCACCTGAATCCATGACGCGGCGGACTCAGCGGACATGCGGTCGACGACCGCCTGCTCCACATCGCCCAGAACGCTCTCGGCCTCGGCGACCATCTCGGAGTCGAACTGGTTGATGACGCGTTCATACGCCGGATCGAACTCATCACATTCGTTGTTCACAGCCTCTTCGATATGCTCGGCATGCAAGGCGCAGCCGTGGAAATCCTTGTCGAACGGCGTGAATATGTTTCGATCCGGATCTCTGACGATATGCGGAAGCGTCACCACCTCATCAGAGGCGAGAACCTCCGGAACCGTTGGAATATAACGCACACAACGATTACCGTTTTCTGCCTCGCTGTCGTAATCTGCGGACAGATCGCATCCGTACAAGCTATCCGTGCCTATGAGGAACTGCAGTAACCCCTGCGTGGGATACCCAGGGAGATCCAGATCCGAGCAACGAATCTGCGCAAGCGGATACAACGGGGAGCCGTCCTCCGCCGTGACCGGGACGCCACCCGGCGACCAATACGAATCCCCTCCGAGGAAGCTTCCCAGAAGGTCCGGCTTCACGGATTCTTCCGGCACGAATGCGACGGCAGGCTTGCGCGTATCGAACGTTATGCGCCGCACAATCTCCTCCACCAACGCCTGAGCGGTGTTGTCGTTGTCATCTTCTGTTGCCATGCGGCCCTCCATCATCTTCTTTGATACTGTCGTTAGCCAATACGTCAACAATACAGTGGTTTGTCTCGCTAATAACTGAGGATTTTGGCTTCGCGTCTCTCCCCCCAGTCAGCTTCGCTGACAGCCCGTCCCGCAAGTACAGACGCGCTGCGCGCGGCATTCTGCTGGCTCGCCTGTCGGCTCGCACGTTGCCTACAAACAGCTCCGCTGTTTGCTTCACGGCAACGGCCCCGCAATTTCAGACGCGCTGCGCGCGGCAGTTTGCTGGCTCGCCTGTCGGCTCGCACGTTGCCTACAAACAGCTCCGCTGTTTGCTTCACGGCAACGTCCCACCAGAGGGGGCCAGCACCACTCAGACAATTACGAGACGGACCACTAGTTTGACCAGTCACCATTGTGCGGGAATCGGCCGTATGTTCGCGCCCCAACGAGAGTGCCGCGAACATACGGTCTCTCTGCGGCGCGGAATCGGCTACATGTTCGCGGCAGTAGCGTTCACGCGCGAACATACGGTCCCTAAGCGCCACAGAATCGGCTGCATGTTCGCGGCAGTAGCGTTAATGCGCGAACATACGGTCTCTCAGCGCCGCCGAACCCGCACTCGCGCCTCGGCGCAGTCTACTTCAGCGCCTTGCCGGCGGAACCGAGCTGCTGGCAGGCCTCGATGACGCGCTGCGTCATGCCGGCCTCGGCCTTGCGTCCCCACGAACGCGGGTCGTAGAACTTCTTCTCGCCCACCTCGCCGTCAATCTTCAGGACCTTGTCATAGTTCTCGAACACATGGTCGGCGATCGGGCGGGTGAACGCGTACTGGGTGTCGGTGTCGATGTTCATCTTGACCACGCCATAGCTCACCGCTTCGGCGATCTCCTCCGGGCGCGAGCCGGATCCGCCGTGGAACACCAGCTCGAACGGCTTGCCATTGGGGAAGCTCACGCTACCGGCGGCGCTCGGCAGTTCGCCGGAGACCACGGCCTGAGCCACGCGCGACTGAATCTCGCCGAGCAGCGCCGGGCGCAGCTTCACCACGCCAGGCTTGTAGGAGCCGTGCACATTGCCGAACGTGAACGCGGCCATGTAGCGCCCGCGCTCCCCCAGTCCGAGGCGACGGGCAACTTCCAGACCGTCCTCCGGGGTGGAATACAGCTTCTCGTTGATCTCGGCGGAGTGGCCGTCCTCCTCACCGCCGACTGCGCCAATCTCGATCTCCAGCACGGTGTGCGCCTTCTGGGACTTGTCGAGGAGCTCCTCGGCGATGTCCAGGTTCTCTTTGAGCGGCACGGTGGAGCCATCCCACATGTGCGACTGGAACGTCGGCTCCTTGCCGCGCGCGACTTCGTCCGCCTCGTAGGCGAGCAGCGGACGTACCCATTCGTCAAGGTACTGCTTGGCGCAATGGTCAGTGTGCAGGGCGATGGTGATGTTCGGGTACTTCGCCGCCACCACGTGTGCGAACGCGGCCAGCGCGAGCGAGCCGGTGACGCGGTCATTCACCGCCTGACCTGACACGTATGCGGAGCCGCCCACAGAGATCTGGATGATGCCGTCCGATTCGGCATCCGCGAAGCCCTTGAGCGCTGCGTTCAGCGTCTGGGAGCTGGTCACATTGATGGCAGGGTAGGCGTACCCGCCGCGGCGGGCGGCGTCAAGCATTTCAGCATAGCGTTCCGGTGTTGCAATCGTCATGATTTCATTATGTCTCGCGCCCTGCCCGCCCCTATGGTCTGGTGGTTACGCATGGCTGTGCGTTTGGTCACATCTCGGTAAATCTTTGGTTCTGCTGGCCCCTTCGGCCCTGATTCAGCGGATTGGCTGCCGAAATTGCACGCCTCGATTATGACTACCCCTCAGTCAGCTCCCCTGACAGCTCCCCTGACAAGGGGAGCCAAAGACATGATAGGTTACTTGATGAGGAACACCATGATGATGATCATCGCGAAGCCGGCCAGATCGGTGGGCGTGAACACCGCGCCCGCGAACAGTACGCCGGTGATGGTGGCGGTGACCGGCTCGCTGGTGCCGAGCATAGTGGCCCGCATCGCGCCGCATCGCTGCGTGCCGGCGAGGAACAGCCAGAACGCGGCGAATGTGCCGCCGATAATCGTGAACGCCATCAGCGCCCATCCCAGCGTATCAAACGTGGGCGCGGTGGCCCAAGGGCGCACGAACGGCAGCAGCACGATGCCGGAGATCACGAACATGATGCCGTTGATGGTGAAGTTGCCCCATCGGTTCATCAGGGCCAGGGGCGCTATCGCCATCAGCGAGGTGCTCATCGCGTCCGCCAGTCCCCACACGAGGCCCGGCAGCGGCAGACTGAGCTGGGTCAGGTCGCCTCCAGTGGCGATCAGCACGGTGCCGGCAAAAGCGAGCGCCACGCCCACACTCTCCTTGATGCGCGGCAGACGTTGGCTGCGCACGCAGACGATCGCCAAAACGAACAGAAGATTCAGTGTCTGCAACACCGTGGCGGTGCCGGAATTGGTCCAGTCGATGGCTTTCAGATAGGAGACCTGCACCAGCAGCACGCAGACCAGCGAACAGGCGAGCAGGCGCGGATACGATGTACGGTCGCGCAACGCGCCGACCAGCAGTCTCGGTGTGAACACTGCAGAGCATGCGAGGAAAATTACACCGGCCACAAGCTCGCGCACGCACGCGATCCACAATGGATCTGCATGATACACGCCCATCAGAATCTTGGAAACCGTGGCGTTGGCACCCCACAACAGACCGCCCGCAAGCACCAACGCGACACCGATCAGGATGTCGCGCGGGGTGCGTTCGAATGTGGGCGTGCGCTTTGGCTTGCGCGCGGCCTGAGGCGCTGCTTCATCGTTTGAGGATTCCTGTGAGATATGCATCGAGCCTCACAATACGCGCAACCGAACCATACACGCGGAAGCTCACGTTACCCCACGATACGCGCATGCTCGAGGAAGTACAGCCAAATCCGATGATTCCGCGTGATAAGACGGACGCCGCCAATCATCAAGAATGATAGGAATAGGAGAAATCGCTGATATGGAGCGGACGACGGGAGTCGAACCCGCCTCTAAAGCTTGGGAAGCTTTCATTCTACCGATGAACTACGTCCGCGTGTGCGTTTCACCGGGCCGAACACCACCAGCCGCGATAACGCACGAATAGCTATCATACCACGAAAAACAGGAAGAGGCAGCGCGCGCCATGTGAAACATCTCAGACTCTTACGGCGAAGCGGATACCGAGGCGGAATACTCTTTTCAGTCAGCTTCGCTGGCAGCACCTTCTCGGGGAGAAGAACCGGAATGGCTTGGATGCCGCAGTCTCGAAGGGGGTGCCCTTCACCGAGGGTAAGCGCGTATCGCACACCGTCGGCATTACCGCAGCGCGCGCGTGGAATACGGTGCTCCGAGCGGAGCGCCGCCGTTCATCTCCTGGGCCATCTGCATCAGGCGGGCGATGCGCTGATCGGTCGGCGGATGGGTGGAGAACAGTCGCGAAAAACCGACCGAGGAGAACGGGTTGGCGATCATCATCGCGGACACGGACTGGGTTCCTGCGGTTTTCTGCATCGGCGTGGTCTGCGCACCGTACGCGATCTTGTTGAGTGCGGACGCCAACGCTTCGGGATCGCCGGTCAGCAGGCTGCCGTCCTCATCGGCATCGTATTCGCGCGTGCGGGAGATGGCCATCTGAATCAGCGAGGCTGCGATCGGCGCAAGAATCATGCTCAGCAATGCACCGATCAACCCGAGCCCACCTGAGCCGCCCTCGCGATCGTCGCGCGAGCCGCCGCCGAAATACAGCAGCGAATACCCGAGGTAGGTGATCACCGTCGCCATGGCGGAGGCGATGGCGGACGTGAGGATGTCGCGATTGTACACGTGCATCAGCTCATGGCCGAGCACGCCGCGCAATTCGCGGGCGTTGAGGATCTGCAGGATGCCCTGGGTGCAGCAAACGGCCGCGTGACGCTCGTTGCGACCGGTGGCGAACGCGTTCGGGCTCATGGTGGGGGCGATGTAGATGCGCGGCATCGGCTTGCCTGCCTTGGCGCTCAGCTCGCGCACGATCTGGTAGATTTCGGGGGCCTCCTGCTCGCTGACCTCGCGCGCACCCATCGAGGCGATGGCGAGCTTGTCGGAGAACCAGTAAGAGACGAATGTGGTGGCCAGACCGATCATGATATAGATGCCGAGCGTGCCACGGCTGCCGCCCGTGGCCCACCAGATCAGCATGATGATGCCCCACATCAGGGCGAACAGCAGCGTCGTCTTCAGGCCGTTGAAATGGCCATGCACCCGTACCTTGGCATTCATAACGCCCAGCCTAAAGACGGTAGCTGGATGATTGCTGGATATGCCCCGAGAGGAGTGCACCCGAGTGGAGTGCACCCGAGAGGAGTGCACAGCAGAACGCGCAAGTGTGGAGCGGCAATCGATTCGGCCGATTCCCCGGCCGGGCGAGCAGTCGCTGATGCCGCGCAGTCGACCAGGCGCAACCAGCCACGCAGCCGACCATCCACAACCAGTCACGGACAGCCAGCCGTACGGCGAATTAGGCGTGCATCGAGGCGGAGTGAATCTGATCCAGAGTAACAATCAGATCAGCGAGCAGATTGTATTCGCCATAGGCGTCGGTCATCACCGCGAGCACATAATCGCCGGAACCCGAGTGCACGATACCGGCGTCATTCTGGGCCACATAACCTCCCTCATCGATCCAACCAGCCTTGGTGTTCACGGCATACTGATCGCCCAGCGCCATGTGGATCGCGGAATTCAGCGTATCCGAATATTCGGAAGCCAGCCACTGCCGCGCATCGGCGGTGCCGTCGTCGCTGGCGTTCGTGGAGAATAGGTATGTCTGCCCCTTGAGCCACAGGCGCGCGAGGTCGTTGGAGGAGATGTCGTAGTACTTGGTGTCGGTCACGTCGGCGGTGACGCCGAGGCCACTGGCCCACGTGCCGAGCGGAGTGCCGCCATAGGAATCGTGCAGCGCGGCGTAAGCGTCATTGTCGGAGACGGTGATGGTCTGCTCGATGAGATTGCGATCGTCCGCCGCGACCGTGTCGGACGACTGGTATACCGCATTGATGTCGATGGCGCCGGTGGCGGCCAAGGAGAGCACGTAGGGGCCTTTGACGGCGGACGCGGAATAGCGCGCGGTACCACCGTAGGAGCTGAGCGCCGCGCCGGTCGAAACGTCGACCAGCGTGAACGACGCCTGGTAGCCGTAGCTGGCGATGGCGTTCAGCTGCTGCTCGAGCTGGGACTGCTGGTCGGCGCTAAGCTGGAAGCCGACCGCCGAAACCTGGGCGCTGCCGTCCAGGCTACCGACGTTCTGCACCGCCTTCTGCAGTGGGGTCAGCGGTACGGCATCGGACTTTTTCGCTTCGGAGGCGGACTCGGCGCCAGCGCGCGCGGCGGCGATCTCGGACGATACGGCATCCGGTATCGAGGCATCGCCGCCATTCAGCCACCATGGGCTGTGCGCCGTGGTGATCAGGCCGGCGACCATGCATGCCGCGCATACCCCCGCCATCGCGATGCGGCGACGGCGATAGATGCGTTGGCGATGGAGCATGGTGGAGCGTGCACGATATTTGCCAGTCACGAGATTCCTTCATTCCTTACACAGCCGAGTTGCGCAGCCGAATGTACACAGTCGAATCGACGAGCCGAACTGAGCCAAGCCGACGAGCCGAGTCAGCCCAAGCAGTCCGAAGTAAGCCTCCGAAGTAGACCCAGCGAATCCGAACAGGTCCGAACGAAACCTAATCCGAACGAAACCTAATCCGTACGAAACCTGGCAGATTCCAGCAAATCCGGTCAAGACCGAATCCGGACAGGTTGAGACGGGTTCGAGCGGATCCCAGCGAACCGAGATTGTGAGTGCCACATGATCGCGATGTTCCTCGCGAGCATGTGGCACTCACATCACAGGCTCAGTGGCACACACCCGGCCGTCTACAGCGCATTGTAGCGCGGCAAAGCTGAGGGTCGCTCGGCTTTTCGCTCTGCGTATGGTACAGAAACTGTTGAAAGATGCTGAAGAGGATGCCAAAGAGAACGTCATGAAAGTGCCGCGAAGATGCCACGAGGGCCACGAAAGACGGAAAACGGGACGAAACATAACTCTTGCACGGCATGGGTTTATGTTTCGACCCATTTTGCACCACCCAAATGGGGCGAAACATAACCCGATGGCATCGATAACTTATGTTTCGACCCATTTCGCGGTTGTACGGGCGGCCGTAAGGGAAAGATGCCGCCCGAGAGGGGCGATTGCAGTTGTATGGGCGGTTGTGAGGACAGTTCCGAGGGAAGGATGCAGTTCTATGCCGCCCAACCGACGTTACCCAGCCCGACGCTACTCGGCGAGGGCAAGCTCGCGCATCTGGTCGGGCTCGATGACCTTCTTGTGCTCGCGACCTTCCTTCGCGCCCTCGGCGCGCTCGAACGCATCGACCTTCTTCCAGCCGGCGAAGTCGATCGGCCTGATGCCGCGCTCGGCCAGCAGTCGGTCGATGGATTCGGGGTCGCGGTCGGCGGCCACGCGACCACCCTCGGCGGCCTTGGCCAGATCCTCGAGCATGTTGGTCACGATGGCGAGCGCGTCGGACTTGGTGGAGCCGATCAGGCCGACCGGGCCGCGCTTGGCCCAGCCGGTGGCGTACAGGCGCTCACGTACCTCGCCGCCATCAGCCTCGGTGGTGATACGGCCGTCGCCATTGGCGTTGGCCAGATGAGCGCCGTGCTCGTCATAGGCGATGCCCGGCGCCTCGGCCGGCTTGTAGCCGATGGCGTGGTACACGGCCTCGACCGGGTATTCGGTGAACTCGCCGGTGCGGTGCATCTTGCCGTCGGCGCCGGTTTCGGTGCGCTCGACGCGGATGGCCTTGACCTTGCCGTCCTCGCCCAGAATCTCGGTGGGAGCGGAGTTGAAGTGGATGTAGTACTTGCGGTCGGCCGGATTGCCTTCGAAGTCCACGTCGCCGTCGTCTTCCATATCCTCGGCCATCTCGCGCACGGCGAACAGCTCCTCGACCATCTGGCGGGTGAGCTTGTCCTTGCCGGCCACCTCGATGGTCTCGTCATCCAGGTCGAAGTCGTCCTCGTTGATGATGAGCTGCACGCCGGGCAGCTTCTCCATCTCACGCAGCTCCTGCACGCTGAACTTGGCCTGGGCTACGCCACGGCGGATGAACAAGTGCAGCACCTTGGCCTTGTTCTTGCCGATGCCCTCGTACACGTTGTCCGGAATGTCGGTCTTGGCCTTGAGATCGTCGGCGTTGCGCATGAGCTCGCGGGCCACGTCCATGGCCACGTTGCCGCCGCCAATCACGGCCACGTTCTCGGCGGTCAGCGGCCATTCGCGAGCGCCGGTGGGATAGCCGTCGTACCATTCGACGAACTTGGCGGCGCCATAGACGCCCTCGAGGTCGGCACCGGGCAGGTTCAGCGGCTTGTCCTTGACGGCGCCGGTGGCGAACAGCACGGCGTCGTAGCGGGCGAGCAGGTCCTCGAGGGTGACGTCCTTGCCGAACTCCACGTCGCAGTAGAGGTGGATGTCCGGATTGTCGAGCGTCTTCTCGAGTGCGGAGGCGATGAACTTGATGGACGGGTGGTCGGGGGCCACACCGTAGCGCACCAGGCCGAACGGCACCGGCAGCTTTTCGAACAGGTCGATGCGTGCCTTGGTGCCCAAGCCCAGCTCCTCGCCGAGCTTGTTGAGCTGGCGCAGGAAGATGTCGGACGAGTAGACACCGGCAGGGCCAGCGCCGATCACGGCGATGCGGAGTTCGTTGTCTGCGGCGTTAGTAGCGTTGTTTGCAGAAGTATTCACAGATTCAGTCACGCGTTACAGGTTATCGCAAAGCCTTCCGTTGCAACAGGGGGCGAGTAGTGGGAATTCTGTGTGCTTAGCCATAGTCGGTGCGCGTCTCAACAAGATGAACTGCAGGATTATGGGCGTCGCTAATGTCAGATTATGGTTTTCTCTAATGTAGGATTATGGACTTCTCCAATGTAGAATTGCGGTTTTTCTCCCTGGCTGCACCGTGAATCCTTGCACCGGGTGTCGGTCAGTGCAAGGATTCACGGACGACGCCATAGCACCGCCCGCGTCACTCCCGGTCGAGGACGGCGGTGAGGGCCCAGAGGATGCTCACCACGTCGATGGCCTCCTGCAGGAACGCGCCGACGACGACCGGAATCAAGTTGAACGCAGCTGCCACCATGCCAATGACAGCGAGCGTGAGGCCCGCGATCACAGCCTGCAACATGATGCGCTTGGTGCGGCGGGCGATGGCGATGGCGCGCGGCACGGCGGCGATGTCATCGTTCATGATCACCACCTGGGCGCTTTCCGAAGCGGCGGTGGACGTGCCATCGGTCATGGCCACGCCGAGGTCCGCCACGGCGAGCACAGGCGCGTCGTTGACGCCGTCGCCCACCATCATGGTGATTGGTTTCACGCCGTCGTTCTCTGCGGTCGCGGCCTTGACCGCGGCCACCTTGTCTTCCGGGAACAGCTCGGCGTGAACCTCGTCGATGCCGACCTCGCGCGCGATGATCTCGGCCGAGGCACGCTTGTCACCAGTGAGCATCGCAAGCTTGGCGACGCCCAGCTCGTGCAATCGGGCGAGCGCCTCGCGAGCGTTGGTACGAGGCACGTCACGCAGCACGATGCGTGCGATCAGCTGCCCATCCACCGACACATAGGAGGCCATCTCATCCGGCTGCAACCGGCCGAAACGCGTGCGCAGCGATTCGCCGCCTTCCTTGCCGCCCTCTTGCAGAGGGAGCTGGTTGGTGAAGGTGTCAGCGCGCAGCAGCGCCTTCTCGGTGCCCCCTTGCAGGGGGAGCTGGCCGCGAAGCGGACTGAGGGGGTTGGCCGTCAGGACCCCATCATCCCGCGCTGCCGCAAACGACAACCGCCCGACGCGCACCGCGTGCCCGTTCACCTCGCCGGACACTCCCTTGCCGGAATCCTCCTTGATGCTCTTCACCACCGGATAGTCGCGTCCATGCCCCGACCAGCTGGCTTCCGGCTCCGGGCAGAGTCGCTGGCCTTCCTCATAGCGCTCACGCAACCGCCTCATCGCCTCGGCTCCGGCCTTGGCGATGCCCTTGGACAGGATATGCACGGAATAGCTCTCAACCACACCCGCGAACATCAGCACATGGTCTTCGTCCAAGTGCAGGCGCTCGGCTGGCACGGCGTCACCGGCCGGCGGCATGGAAGCGGTCGAAGCGCCGCTGACCGAATCAGAAGACACCGAATCAGAAGAAACCGCACTAAGAGAAGCCGGACTGGAATCAGAAATCCCATCGTACGGCCGCGCGACGCCCGTTTCGGGCAGCATTTCCACGCGCACCACCTGCGGCTGTTTGACGGTGAGCGTGCCGGTCTTATCGAAGAACACCTGTGTCACTTTGCCGAGGTTTTCCAGCACATCCTGCGTCTTGATGAGCACTCCGGCGGCGGCGAGGCGACCGGTGCCGGCGATATACGCCACCGGCGCGGCAATCAGCAGCGGGCAGGGCGTGGCGAGTACCAGCACCTGTGCGAATCGGGTCGATACGCCGGACACGGCCCAGGCGACGCCGGCGATCAGCAAGGCGAGCACGGTGAACGGCACCGCCAGCCGATCGGCGGTCTTCACTACTGCCGGACGTGATTCCTGCGCGGATTCCACGAGCTGCAGAATGCGCTGATACTGTGAGTCAGCGGCCGGTTGCGTGGCGCGCATGGTCAGCGCCGTCGAACCGTTGACCGCGCCGGACATCACGCGCGCGCCGGCGAACAGCGTGCGCGGCATCGGCTCGCCGTTGATGGCGCTCAAATCCAGCGTCGCCTCGCCGGAGAGCAGCTCACCGTCCACCGGCACGGTTTCGCCGGGCAATACCATGAGCACATCGCCCGGCTGCACTTGGCCGACCGGCACAGTTTCATAATGCTGCGCGGCTGCCGCTGCCGGAGCCAAGCCCACACGCCGAAAGCCACCGGATGCGTCGCCCTTATCGGCAGCAAACCTACGGCCCACGCCGGGCAGGTTGACGACGTGCGCAGTTTGCGGGGCAGCGTTCATCAGCGCGGTCAGGTTGCGTTCGGCCTTGCTTTGGGCGTATTCCTCGATGGCCTCGCCCGAGGTAATCATCAGAGTCACCGCCCAGCTCGCCCAGTATTCGTGGACGGCGACAGTGGAGAGCATGGCCATCACCGCGAGCAAATCGACGCCTACCTGACCGTGGCGGATGTCGTCGATCATGCCGCGGACGGTGTCGGCCACGATGACGAGCACCAGCACGATGACGATCCACTGCCCTACGCCGGGGTCTCCAAGCACCGGAATGCGGAGACCTCCGTCCGTGATACCGGCTGTAGTCGTGGCCGCCGACGACACATTGGAATCGATGCTCGCCGCCCCATTGGCAGCACGCCCGGCAACCCCTGCGGCAACCGCGCTGTTCCACGGACGCCAATCGCCGAGCAACGCCAATGGGATGGCCGCGAACACCACAATGGGCAGCATCGGCACCAAGCGGCAGATGCGCACGGCGGCAGTGAGTAATCGTTTGAAGAAACTGATGAGATGCTTCATCTCAGGCTCCTTACGCTGGTATACGGAACCAATCGCGGCGGCATTGCGGGTATACGTGCGTGGCCAGCCGTAATCGGCACTGTGGTCACGCCTTGTTAACCCACCGGCGTCTGTGCCGGACTCATTGTGAGCCCCGCGCGACTTTCCGATACACGGCGTAAAAAATCGGTATTCAGTTATCGCAAATTCTTGCGCCTACCATGTTGCCTGATGCACGGGACTTTCGGCGGATTCTTCGCCGCGCGAAGGGGAAAGCCTGTCAAAACGCGGGAGAAGGCAAGCCTTTCATGAAACATGGCATTGAATCGAACGAAACCAGTGTCTCGAGTCGGTGATCCGTTAACGAATCGACTACCCCTCAGACCCGCCGGGCCAGCTCGTCCTGTAATCAGGGACGCGCTTCGCGCGCGGTTTGCCGGCTCGCCTGTCGGCTCGCACAGCACCTACAAACAGCTCCGCTGTTTGCTTTACGGTGCTGTCCTAACAAGGGGAGCCAGAATAATTAACGCATTTCTGACGCAAGGCACTAGGTCAAGCGAGCGCAGCAACCACAACACACGACATATAACAACAGGACCGTGGGGAATCATCCCCCACGGTCCTTTGATTGTCCGACATGATGCTCGGCGGCGGCCGTCCAGCGTCATGTGACGTGTGTTTGTTCAGTTATGCTGCCCCGGCATGGTCTGCCGGGAACCGGGCTTTACCAGAGGCCGAACGGATCGGTGAAACCACCGTCGTCGCCGGTGCCACCGTCATTGTTGCCGTTCGAATCGCCGTTGGAACCGTTGCCGTTCTGGTCGTTCTGACCATTCTGACCGTTCTGGTCGTTCTGACCATTCTGGTTCTGGTTGTTGTTGTTCGAGTTGGAGCTGGACGAGCCGTTCACCGACGACTCCTCCTTGTCGAGCGTCACGTCGACGTCCATGGTCTTGCCATCGCGCACGATGGTGAGTGTCACCTTGTCGCCCAGCGCGGCGGCGCGAACGAAGCCCAGCAACGAGTAGTTGTTGTTCACCGCATTGCCGTTGAAGGCCACGATGGTGTCGCCCTCCTTGATGCCGGCATTGTCGGCCGGTCCGCCGGACACCACTGCGGAACCGCCGGCGGAAGGCTTGGTGACCGTCGCACCGCCGCGGGTCACGCCGTCCGCCTCGACGGTGTCGGACTTGATGACCACGCCCAGCGCCACATGCTTGGCGGAGCCGTCCTTGATAATCTCGTCAGCCACGCGCTTGACCAGGTTGGACGGAATCGCGAAGCCGATGCCGATGGAGCCTGCGGACTCGGAGGAGGTGGCGGTCGATGCGATCGAGGAGTTGATGCCAATCACCTGACCGGCCGCGTTGAAGGTCGGGCCACCGGAGTTGCCCGGGTTGATGGCGGCGTCGATCTGCACGGCGTTGGTCACAATCTCGTTGTTGTTGTCGTCGGTCACGGTCACCGGGCGGTTGAGGGCGGAAACGATGCCGGTGGTGGCGGTGTCGTCGTAGCCGAGCGGGTTGCCGATGGCCATCACGTTCTCGCCCACCGCGAGCTTGTCGGAATCGGCGAATTCCACGGCCTTGAGGTCGCTCGGCGGGTTGTCGAGCTTGATCACGGCGAGGTCGGTGGTGGTGTCGGTGCCGACGAGCTGCGCGGAGTACATCGTGCCGTTGGCCAGCGTCACCTGAATCTGCTGGGCGCCGGAGATCACGTGGTTGTTGGTCACGATGTAGCCCTCGGTGCTGATGATCGCGCCGGAGCCCTTGGCGGTGCCGTTGCTCAGCTGGGTCTGGATGGAGACCACGGAGCCGGAGACGTCACCAGCCACGGTCTGCCAGTCAGGCGCTTCGCCGGTTTTGGCGGTGGCGGAACCGGAGCCGGACTTGTTCGAGGTCACATTCGCCAGCGAGCTCGAGGTCGGCACGGTCACCCAACCGTAGGTGATGGCTGCATAGCCAAGTCCAAGGCACAGCGCGGCGGCGACCACAGCTGCGACGACAGCCGCGACGATGCTGCTGGCGGTCTTGCTCAGGCCCTTGGACGCAGGCGCGCCGGGCTGTCCCGGCTGGCCGGACTGTCCCGGCTGTCCCGGCTGGGGGAAGCCGGACTGCGGCGGAACCGGACCGTTCGGAGTGCCGTTGGCGTTGGCGTTGTCGGTACCAACGGCACCATTGGCACCATTAGCACCATTGTGCGCACCGAAACCGAAGAGGCCGCCCGCGTTGTTCTGGCCGTTGTTCTGGCCGTTCGGAGTGCTCTGCGGGGCGAACGGATTGCCGTTGGACGGCGCGGTCGGCTGCGGGTTGTTGGTGAAGTACGGGTTGCGGTTGCCCGGCTGGCCCGGCTGCTGCGGAGCGGACTGGCCGAACGGCAGCGGCTGCGTGGGCTGACCGCTGGCGGACGGAGCGCCCTGCTGGTTTGCGGTCGGCACAGGGCCGTAGGCGCCGAATTCGGGAGCCGGGCGGTACAGCGGCTGCGTGGCGGACTGGCCGGCAGACGCGGAAGAAGCGGACGCATCAGTGGACGGCGTCGAAGACACCACCGTGCTTTCGCCCTTGGCGGAAGCGTAATCGGGAACGGGTTCGCTCACCGGAGCCTGCGATGCGGTCGCCGTAGAATCCGGGCCGGGAATCGACTGAGTGGCGGTGGCGTCCACGCCGGTATTGGCGGACGCGGGCGCCTGCGGCTGCGTCACGGATTGCGCCGACGTCTGCGCTGCGGACTGCGCCGCCGCCTGCGAAGTGGACTGCGTAGCGGCATCAGAGGTTTGCGGGACCTGCGCGTCCGGGTTCTGGAACTGTTGCGGATTGCCTTGAGGATCCTGCGGGGTCTGGTCGACGCCCTGCGGGTTGAATTCGTCAGCCATAGCTGCTCCTTAATCATGAAGTTCATATGTTTCGTGGCACCGCGCCAGTCGTTCGCATCGACCAGCCGCGCCCTCGTGCTCTACCTCTGTAGTAAAGGCATTCAATCTGGAGGTTTTCTGAACGTTCATTGAAAGTCTATGCTTAATCTTCGAGGAGTCCGATGGATGTCTCGCGGAGTATCTACGTTACGAGGGGCTGATTGGAGCTTTCCAGAAGGTCTATCGGCGTTACAAGGGGCTACCCGACCAGATAGCCGAACCGCAAAATGCCGGAATGACGGTGAGAGAAAGCCGATTTTCCGCTTGGCTGTCATTTTGGCAGCCCCTCGTAAAGCAGATAGACCTTCCGAAGGGCAGAAATCAGCCCCTCGTAAACGAGTTATAAGCGAATGCCACTCAATCCCGGCCACCCATACACGCACATCCCGCTGTTATGCTGCGCACCCTGCCAGCACTCACCATCGGATGTCAGAATTTCTTCAGTTTTCCCGCCCTTTTGCTTAAAGTGAACACTATGACGAGTCTTTTGGAACATCCCCTCGGCGCGGAGCCCGGTCAGCCAGGCGACCGCAGCGCCTTCAGCTTTGAAACCATCACCCGGCTGCCCTCAACGGCGGACGGTCTCGGTCGGGATGGCGCGCGATACGGCCGCACCGGCATCATCCACACGCCGCACGGCGACATCCGCACACCCGCATTCGTACCGGTGGGCACGCAGGCCGCGATGAAGGCCGTGCTGCCCGAGCAGATGAAGGAGCTCGGCGCGCAATGCCTGCTCGCCAACGCCTTCCACCTGTTCGAGCGTCCCGGCGAGGACGTGTTGGACGCCGCAGGCGGTCTCGCCCGTTTCATGCACTGGGACGGGCCAACGTTCACCGACTCGGGCGGCTTCCAGGTGATGTCCCTAGGCGTCGGCTTCAAGAAGACGCTGGCTATGGACGTGACCGGCATGAAGTCGGACGACATCATCGCCAAAGGCAAGGAGCGTATGGCCTGGGTGGACGAGGATGGCGTGACGTTCAAGTCACCGCTCAACGGCAGCGCGCACCGCTTCTCCGCCGAGATCTCCATGGGCATCCAGCACAAGCTGGGCGCGGACATCATGTTCGCGTTCGACGAGCTCACCACGCTGATGAACACCCGCTCCTATCAGGAGGATTCGGTGGAGCGCACGTTCCGCTGGGCCAAGCGCTGCGTGGCCGAGCACGAGCGCATCACCGCCGAACGGGTCGGCAAACCGTATCAGGCGCTGTATGGCGTGGTGCAGGGCGCGAATTACGAGGATTTACGCCGCAAGGCCGCAGCGCAGATCGCTTCGCTCGACTTCGACGGCGTGGGCATCGGAGGCGCGATCGAGAAGCGCATCATCGGCGACACCTGCGCATGGATCTGCGATGCCATGCCGGAGAACCGTCCGCGTCACGTGCTGGGCATCGCTTCCGTGGACGATATCTTCGCGTGCGTGGAAAACGGCGGCGACACGTTCGACTGCGTGGCCCCCGCGCGCTGCGCCCGCAATGGCGCGATTTTCACGCGCAACGGCCGATACAACATCAAGCGTGCCCAGCATAAGTTCGATTTCGGGCCGCTGGAGGAAGGCTGCGACTGCTACACATGCCGCAATTATTCGCGCGCATATGTGGACCATCTGTTGCGCGCCCGCGAGTTCAACGGGTTCACGCTGGCCACGATCCACAATGAGCACTTCTTCGTGAAACTGCTGGACGACATTCGCGCCTCAATCGACGGCGGCTATTTCAACGAATTCCGCGACGAGGCCCTGGCGAACTTCTACGGCAACGGGTCACGCAAACCCGGGCTGTGATTCCGCCCGCATCAGGCGATGTTAAGCGATGCCACGTCTTGCGCTGTGTGTGCGGGATAACGGCGACGAAACCCGCCATCCCGCACACAGCGCAAGGCGCATGACGACATGCGTTCGACTCTGCACAATAGCTTCCGCACAATCCTCGGTGCGCCACACACGCCACGCGCGCGACACGCCGAAGATTGTGCTATCGCGTCTCCGGGTGTAAGTTAGTCGATTGTCTGCGAGTGTGGCGGAATGGTAGACGCGCTGTCTTCAGGTGGCAGTGAGTATATGCTCGTGGGGGTTCAACTCCCCCCACTCGCACACAGATGATAACCCCGGAGCCGTTGGAATACCAACGGCTCCGGGGTTTTTCGTAACCGCAATGAATGGGAAACCCTACCTAAGACCCTACAATCTCTGATAAGCCCTGTTGACTGGCGTCGATTACAGATTTAGTGTCAAAACGTAGGGTCTTGCTCGCGTGTGTCGTTGGTGTGTCGTCGGTTAGCTTGACGCGAAAGATGCCGTAAATATGCCAGCCTCGATTTCGCGACGCCGGAATGTCGGAAATCGCGTCGCTGAAGCTTTGTCTCGGGCGGGATAAGGAGAGCTTTTACCGAGACGACGACGTAGCCGCATCCTCCACGAGCAGATACATCGCATCGCTCCAGTACTTAGGGCGCGGATTCAACGACTCCCCCACCGCAGCCCCTTCCCAACGCACACGATTGCCGGAAATCAGCAGCGCAATCTCCGCAGCATGCCCTCGCCAATCGCGTGCTTTTCGCAAATGCCACATGAACTTGCGAGCTTGCGAGCGCATTGTCGGCGACTAGCCCGGAAACACTGGTTGCCGCAGGCGGAGCGGATCAGTATGGTGGGAGAGCCGGTAAACGACCAATTGTGCGCACATTATCGGGTACTGCCACGCAGAGGGGAGGTCTGATGAACGTTGCAGACGACGTCCGCAAGCGTATACGGAACAATGCTGATACCTCCATCGCGGCCACCTCCGCATCACCGACGCGACCCGCAGACGCAGAGGCTGCGCCAGCCGAGTCCGCGCAACCCACGCACACCGCACAAGATCGGCAGACCGCACACGACGCAAACACCGCGAGCCCCAGCGTCACACCGCACTCGGTAGGACCAGCACAACCCGCTCGCACCACTCGAACTCGGCAAGTGAGGGTGCTATCACCAATGGCGGCACCCTCGCGCCCGCGCAAGCCCAACAGCGAATCCAACGGCAAATCCAGGAAAACGGCCAAGCGATCAGTCAAGCCAACGACCAAACCGGAGAAGTACGCGCGTGGCACTAGGTCGTACACGATGTCGCACATCCGCGGCAAGGACACGTCGATCGAGGTGGCGGTGCGCAGCTATCTATTCCGGCGCGGCCTGCGATTCCGCAAGAACGACAAGCGCTACCCCGGCCACCCGGACATGGTGCTGCCGAAGTATCACACAATCGTGTTCATCAACGGATGCTTCTGGCATGCGCACAAGAACTGTCCGAAGTACTCGATGCCGAAATCCAATGTGGAATTCTGGACCGCGAAGCTGACGCGCAACCGCGAACGCGACGCCCGTCAGCACGCCGAACTGGAAGCCGCCGGCTGGCGGGTCATCGTGGTGTGGGAATGCGAGCTGGGCAAGGCCACGCGCGAGGAGCGGCTGGCCCGGCTGTATGAGCAGATCATGGGCGACGCCTCCATGGGCTGAGCTCCTCGAGAAATCACAGGATCCCTTCAGCCGCGCCTCATCGAGGCACCTATACTTGGTTACGGTAGCGTAAGTTAATGGCCGGCCAAGCGACGCCGGCCACATCGAGGTGATGAGCATGAGCGTTTCCACCAGCGCACCGGCCACGCGGACGATGGCCTCCGGCACATCGCGTGCGTCTTCTGCGGTCGCAGGCCAAAGGAGCCAAAGGAGTCACGCGCGAACAGACGCTGCCGCATTGGCACGCGCTGCGGCGCGCTACCAAGACGCCCGCGACCGTTACCGTCATGCCAAAGCAGCCCTGAAAGCGGCCAAGCGCCAAATCGTCCTTGTCGACGCATTCGGCAATCGCAAGCCCCGCCTGCGCGGATGGCTACACCTCATCACCTTGCCGCTATGCATCGCGGCTTCCATCGTACTGATCTGCATCGCGCCGGCCGGTCCCGTCAAAGCGGCCTGCGCGGTGTATGGCGCCTCGGCAATACTGCTGTTCGGCAACAGCGCGCTGCTGCACGTCGTATCCTGGCACAGCGCGAAGGTGACCCGCGTGCTGTGCGGCATCGATTACTCGAACATTTTCCTCATCATCGCCGGGACCAATACGCCCGTGCTGTTCGCGCTCAGTCCGGCGATTCGGCGGCCGTACCTCACGGTGATCTGGGCGACCGCCGCAATCGGCACGATACTGCATATCGTCTGGCTTCAGGCCCCGAACTGGGTGTTCACCACCGTCTACGTGGTGCTGGGACTGGCTCCGGTGACGCTCATCCCGCAGCTATGGACAGCGCCTGCGGTGGGGCCGGCGGCGACCGTACTTATCGCTTGCGGCGGTGCCGCGTATATCGCCGGCGCCGTATGTTTCGCGCTGCGCAAGCCGAATCCCGTTCCCGGATGGTTCGAGTTTCACGAAGTGTTTCACGTGGGCACGGTCATTGGGTACGTCTGCCATGTCGTGGCGATTTATCTGATTGTGTGCGCGCTGTAGCGCGGGGGCTTGGTGGGATTGGCGGGACTTGGCGGGACTTGTGGTGCGGCTTGGCGTAGCTTGGTGCGACTTGGTGCGACTTGGCGTAGCTTGGTGCGGCTTGGTGCGGCTTGGCGCAGCTTGGTGTCTTACGTGTCTTGGCGGGGCAAAACCTCGGACCAACCGACAACCTGCTCCACTATCCCATTCTCAGCAGGGCAGAACCTCTAGCCAGCCGACACTTCATCCCACTCACAGCCCGCCAGCGCGGCAAAACCTCGGACCAGCCGACAACCTGCTCCACTACCCCATTCCCAGCGAAGCAAAACCTCTAGCCGCCCAAGAAACAACCCCGCCAATCATCCCTCAGCGAGGCGAAACCTCGGCCCAGCCGACACTTCATCCCACTCACAGCCCGCCAGCGAAGCAAAACCTCGGACCAGCCGACAACCTGCTCCACTATTCCATTCTCAGCAGGGCAGAACCTCTAGCCAGCCGACATTCCACCCCACTCACAACCTGTCAGCGAAGCAAAACCTCGGCCCAGCCATGCATCCGCCCCACTCACAGCCCGCCAGCGAAGCAAAACCTCTAGCCGCCCAAGAAACAACCCCGCCAATCATCCCTCAGCGAGGCGAAACCTCGGACCAGCCGACACTTCATCCCACTCACATCCCGTCAGCGAAGCAAAACCTCTAGCCGCCCAAGAAACAACCCCGCCAATCATCCCTCAGCGCGGCAAAACCTCGACTCGACCGACAGGTCGCCCCGCTTACAACCGATCAGCGAAGCAAAACCTCGGACCAGCTGAGAACCCGCCCCACTCACGCGCCGCCAGCCCGTACCCAGCTACATCTACATCGTCAGCCAGTCGACGGCATTGATGACATCAACTCCGTCATTCGTGGACCCCAAGCCGAACGTATCCAACGTCAACACGATTCGTCGCCCGGATACTCCTGCGCTGCCGAGCCGACGCAGCGGTTCAAGTTCGCGTGCCCGCGTGTGAGTGTCCAGGATACTGGCGCTGACTTGGATGAATAACCGCTCCAACGTAAGGTCGTCACGCGTGCGAGTGGCGACGAAATCAATCTCCAAGCCGTCCATTTTGCCGACCTGAACCTCGTATCCCCGCGTACGCAACTCGTTATGGACGACGTTCTCCAGAAGAAAACCGAAATCCCCCGCCGGGTACCCCAGCAACATGTTTTTGATGCCGAGATCAGCCGGATAGTATTTATTGAGCCCCTGCAGGTAATCCCCGCCCTTCACATTGATGCGCTGGGCCCGATAGAACAGAAATGCGTCCAGCAGTCCGGAGATATATCGCTCGATGGTTTCGTTCGCGGTGGTCCGCCTCGCGCTCTTGAGTCGATGCTCGATTTTGTTGATGGAGACAGGCGAGCCCGCCGTGTCAGCTAGGTAGCGAGCGACATCATTGAACACCATGGGATTGCGAATCTGCAGGTACTGGGCGATATCCCGTACGAGAATCGTGTCGTAGATTCCGGAAAGCACCGTATGTGCCAGTGACTGGTTGGCACCCTGATCCACGACAGGTGGCAGACCGCCGTAACGGGTGTACCGGTCGAAAGCGGAAGCCCGATCGGCCGGAGATGCGCCCACCCCGGTGTACTGCAGAAACTCACTGAACGACAGCGGGAATACACGAATCTCTATGTGGCGGCCGGACAGCAACGTCGCCAATTGGCTGGATAGCAGATGCGCGTTCGAGCCAGTCAGATAGATATCAGCATCCTTATCGACGCGCAACGCGTTGACCGCCTTCTCCCATCCATCGATGAGTTGCACCTCATCGAGCAGCAGATAATATCGGCCGCCGGTTTGCATGAGACCATCAAGATGCCGGTATAGCTGGGCGTAGTCGAACGCACTGTATTGGAAGGATTCGAGATTAATGGAAATGACATGGTCCGCCGGCACACCATCGTCGACAAGCCGCTGGGAGAGAAGCGCGAGAAGCGATGATTTGCCGCATCGCCGCATACCCGTAACGACCTTGATCAGCCCATTGTCTTTGACCGCGAGCAGTTTGTCGAGATACATCGGACGAGCCTTCAATGCCTCAGCCATCATCACCTCCGCACTTTTACTAGTATACTAGTAAAAGTATATCCCAATGAGGAACTTTTACTAGTATGATCGGAAAAGTCATTGATGCACGAGCGCATTCGCACACAATCCAATCAGCGCTACAATGGACACTATCGCAATGACGCAACGTAATTGGAGGACAGCGAGATGGCCGACATCGCACCATTAAATGAAAACCGAGAATATTCGAGTCTCGAAGAAGTAATGACCGCTTTGCTCTCAGCCAAAGATAAATCATTCCGAGAACTCGACAAAACCGGTAGGGCGCTGATTGGCGGGAACAAAGGGTCGCTGGGACAAATCATCGAAGAGTCCGTCCTCGGATATTCCATCAATTCCGATGCGGAGCCAGATATTCGCATCGGCAACTCACGTTATGAGTTGAAGGTCACTCCGCTCAAGCACATCAATAAGGGAAAAGAAACCTCCGCAAAAGAGCGCCTCGTCATTGACATCATAAATTATCTTCACCTTGCCGAAGAAAGCGATTTTGAATCGTCAACAATGTGGGACAAGGCAAGAAACATCATTCTCGTCTACTATTACGACGACCGCACCGACACAAAGAAAGAGCTACGAATTGACTGCAGGGTGTTAGCCGCTTATCTGCTCCAGTATCAAGAAAATGATTTAGCGACCATCAAGGAAGACTGGGAAACCATTCGCAATAAGGTGGCCAGCGGACACGCAGATGAGCTCAGCGAATCGGATACCAACTATTTGGCGGCATGCACGAAAGGCGCCAGCGCAAAACAGTTGAGAGAAGCCCCATCCCCTTCCGGCTCTTCTGCACCAACCATCCGCGCCAAGCAACGAGCTTTTAGCTTCAAACCGTCGTATATGACCACCGTCGCCCGTCGGCTGTTATCGCAACCAGCAGAATTGCATCACCTTCCTCTTGTCCAACATCAAAGCCTTAACGCCTATATCACTAGCCACTTTGCGCCATTTATCGGGAAAGCCGCAGGAGATATCGCCTCGGAACTGGGACTTACGATTTCACCAAAAGCGAATCAATACAATGCGAGCATCGCACGCGCAATGCTCGGTATCCAAAACAGCAATATTCTCAAGACCGAGGAGTTCTATAAGGCAAATATCAGCATGGTAAAAACTGTGACAATGTATCCAGATGGCATGCCTCAGCAACATATGTCTTTCAAAGCTCTAACTGATGACCAATGGGCAGAATGGGCCAACCCTGAAATCGATTGGGAGCAGTCGTTCCTGTATGACTTCTTTGAAACTAACAGACTTCTTATCACAGTCTCGCAATCACCAATTCCTTATCAGGAAGGACACAACAAGACCAAAGACATATTCCGTGGAGGGTTCCTATGGAATATGCCAGCCGAAGATGTCGAACGATACATCAGGCCGGCATGGGAATACGTCCATGAACTCCTCACCCATAAGACATGGCTAGGCTATGGCGAACGCGGAAAGAACAAACTTCCTGGGTCGAATTTCAACAAAGTGTTCCACTTACGCCCCCACACCAAAAAAGGGAAGGACGCAGGACGATCCTCAGACATCACCATCCTTCCCAACGGAGAGGAAATCACCAAACAAAGCTTCTGGCTTGATCGACGCTATATTGCCAAAATCGTCACAGCGCACAAACTGCTGGAATAATATCAATCGGCATTTGCAGTTTGAGGCTACCTCAAACCCGCCATTCAATCAACCAAACAGCCCCAACAACCAACACGAAAACACCCCTTCAAGTTGATCTCATCGCGATTTTCTTGTATAATCCAGTTTAGTTTATAGAACGTATGTTCGGATCGAAAGGAATATCGTGGCTGCCAAGATAAGGGTTGCGGAGCTGTTCGCGGGTGTGGGCGGTTTCCGTCTAGGACTTGACGGCTACGGAAAGCCTGGCGATAAATTCTACATGAAACCTGCAGGCCCATTCCATACCATATGGGCAAACCAATGGGAACCCATGGGACAGGAGTCCAAGCAGTTCGCTTGGCGCTGCTACGAGCAGCGCTTCGGCAAGGGATCCTGCGTAAATCAGGACATTGCCAAAGTTTTGGATGAAGTCGAAGCCGGCAAACAATCCATCCCCGACTTTGACATGGCTGTCGGCGGCTTCCCCTGTCAGGACTACAGCGTCGCAAAGCCTCTAGCATTGGCCGAAGGCATTGAAGGACGCAAAGGCGTACTGTGGTGGAGCATCAACCGCCTGTTGGAAATGCGCCATCCCAAACTCGTTTTGTTGGAAAACGTAGACAGACTGCTCAAGTCCCCCGCCAGTCAACGGGGTCGGGATTTTGCCATCATCCTATGCTGCCTGAATCGCTTGGGGTACAACGTTGAATGGCATGTGGTGAACGCCGCCGAGTACGGCATGCCGCAACGTAGACGCCGCGTCTATATTTATGCGGAAAGGGACGCCGACTGGGGCGATTCGGAAGAACGTTTGCTGTCTACCGGGGTAATGACTCGCGCGTTTCCAATCCGGCCCAACGCTAAAAATCCTGCACGAATCCGCTTCGCCATTGGCAACGACCCCTATGACATCACCCAAAGCTTCGGCAAGGGCGACAAGGTGAGCGCATTCCGCAACATCGGAGTCATGGTTGACGGGCAAGTCATCACTATGAAAGCTGACGCAAATTACACAGGACCGCACACAACGCTCGGAGACGTTCTCGTCCCTGATTCCGAAGTGCCCGAACAGTTCTGGATTGACGAAGCAAAATTGCCGTCATGGACCTATCTCAAGGGCGGCAAAAAAGAAGAACGCACCAGCGCCAACGGATACGCCTACACATATTCCGAAGGACCAGTCGCCTTCCCCGACCCTCTTACCTCGCCAAGTCGCACTATTCTGACCGGCGAGGGCGGAGCAGGAGCCAGCCGCACCAAGCATGTAGTCGAACAAAATGGGCGTCTACGCCGATTGGTGCCGGACGAACTTGATCAACTGCAGATGTTCCCGAAAGGCTGGACCGACACCGACATGAGCGACGGACATCGCGCCTTCTGCATGGGTAATGCCTTGGTAACAGGCATCCCCCATCGCATTGGCGAGGTGATTGCCAACGATTTCAAGGATAAATAACCAAACGCGGACGGGACCGGCACGGTGAAGGTCACGCTGTCCACGCTGCGGCTGGCGCGGTCGCTCGACCCGGAACTATACCGGCATCTGGCGGGGTGAGCAGGGACCGATCGACGCGGTTTCCGTGCTGGTTCCCGCATCATCGTCGGTCTCGCACGTCGTTTCAAAGCAAATGATGCAGAAAACCGCATAGACTCCGGAGACACCGCCACATATAGCATATATGCTATAATCCGATGTATGAAGTCAATTGCCGAGTTGCGCGAGGAGCGCGTGCGCTCACACATTAGCCAGAGCGCTGCAGCACAGTCGATGGGAACCACCCAGTCGGCACTTTCCCGAGCGGAACGCGAGGGCAACCCAACTCAGGATTTTCTACAACGCTATGAACGCGCATTAGCGGCATTGATTTCCGACAATCCTTCGAATAACGCAACGAACGCCGGCAGCGGCGATGCAGCCGATATCGGAAACCTATCGTCAGCCGGTTCCGGCAGCCCTCTGGAGATTGCGACGCTGAAGCTCATCGTGGCCCAGCTCGCAGAGCGACATCATATCGACGAAATGTATGTATACGGATCGGTGGCGCGAGGAGACGCAAGGCCGGACTCGGACGTGGACCTCATCTATCGCCTCAAACCCGGTGCCTCCTACTCGATAATGGAAAAGCAACAGCTCGTCGACGACTTGGAATCCCTGCTCAGACGAAAAGTATCCCTTATCTCCTACGACTCCTTGCTCCGCCACGCTAAACGAAGCCGCTCCAGCAAACGTTTTCTTGACCACATCACTCCCGACCTGATCAAGGTGGCATAATGCCGACAGCCCATCACCATCACCAAGACCAAGCATTCCGCGATCGAAGCACACTGATCCGACTGTTGGAGCATCTCGAGAACGCCGTCACCGACATCAGCGGCATACCGTCACCTGCAGCACTGGACGACAACCGCATACTCTTCAATTCCGTGGCGATGGAAATGACACAAGTGCAGGAGTGCGCCCGCAACCTTTCAGACGGCTTCCGTGACACCATGCCGAGTCTACCTTGGAAAGAACTGCGTGCATTACGCAATGTTATCGTCCACGATTATGACGAAATCGACGTCGAATCACTGTACGACACCGTAACCAGGGATGCACCACGTCTTGTCACACAATTGCAGCCATTGGTCGACGCGATTGACGACTAATCCATCAATCCAGCGCTGCATCATTTTCTGCATCATTTACTGCATCATCGCAAGTTTTCTGCATCATTCTGACATGATATGATGCAGAAAATCGGAACATGAGGCAGAAAACACTGCAGCGAAACCACGGTAGAGCGAGCTTTGCGAGCGCTGGTAAGCTCAGGCGCGATCATCAAAATCGGCGCTGGACGCAGTACGCGCTACATCAAGCAACGGTAACGTCAGCAGCTAGTGGTCTGTCTCGTACATAATTGAGCACTGCATATTCTGTCTCTCCCCCAGTCAGCTTCGCTGACAGCCCGTCCTGCAATCAGGGAAGCGCTACGCGCAATAGTCAGCCGGTTCGCCAGCCTCACCGTCCACCGCCGGAATCCAGGCGCCGTAGCCCTCAGCCTCCATCTGCGAGCGCGGCACGAACCGGAGCGCGGCGGAATTCATGCAGTAGCGCAGGCCGCCGCGATCCGCAGGACCGTCCTCGAACACATGGCCCAAATGAATCTGCGTTTCGGATGTGCGCACCTCGATACGGTCGCGCCCAGGGATGCGATGGTCCTCGTGCTCGGTGAGTAGCGAGGCCTTGAGCGGTTTCGAGAACGCCGGCCAGCCGCAGCCGGAATCGAACTTGTCGCGCGAGGAGAACAGCGGTTCCCCGCTGACGATATCCACGTAGATGCCCGGCTCGAACTCATGGTCGTATTCGTTGACGAACGGGCGTTCGGTGGCCGCGTGCTGCGTGACCGCGAACTGTTCGAGCGTCAGGTCCCAGATCCGTTCCACATACTTCTGCCGGCGCTTCACGTTCGCGATGGCGGCGATAGGCACATGGCAGTAGCCGCCGGGATTGTTGATGAGGTAGTCCTGATGGTAGTCCTCGGCTGGGTAGAAGTTGCGCAGCGGCTCGACCAGGACCGCCGGGCGCTGCGGCTGGCGGTCCACCAGCTGCTCGAGCGCCGCGATATACACGGCCTTCTGCGCGGCTCTCTGCGCTTCGCCGGAGTCGCCCTCTGCATCGCTCGCATAGAACAATCCAGTGCGATACTGCCGTCCGCGATCCTCGCCCTGCTGATTCACGGAGAACGGGTCGATGACCTCGAGGAACAGCAGCGTCAGCGTGCGCAGGCTCACCCGAGCCGGGTCGAACGTGACCTTCACGGTCTCGGCCGCATCCGTGGCCCCGGAACAAACCTGCTCATACGTGGGGTTCTCGATATTCGACTGCGCGTAGCCGACCGTGGTGTCGATGACGCCGTCGACATTCTGGAAGTAACGTTCGAGACCCCAGAAGCAGCCGCCTGCAAAATATGCAGTCTGGGCGTTCGCATCGTTCGCATTATTCACGTTCTCATCCATATGTCTTACGCTACTACCTTCCGGTGCCCTTCACTCGAATCATGCGAATCCGTTCCGTCACCACGGACAATGGCGCGCGCGAATACCGACAACTGGCATATGCTGAACGTATGACTCAAGCATCGCAAGAACCGAAACCGGCGCGCACCTCATGGCTGAAGGTCTCAGGACGCAGACAGGCATGGGCGACCATCATCGGCACTGTCATCGTGGTGGCGCTGATTACGCTTGCCCTCGGATTCTTCGTGAGTTGGGGGCTTGCCGCGATTGCGGTGATCATCATGGTGCCGGGAGCGATTTCTTTGGCGATTCTGGCGCGTCACCCGGAATCCACCGGCGGGCGCAGCATGTTCGGCATTTCCGACCCGGCCACACTGCTCGACCCGTTACGCCGCCCCGGCGAGCGCCGCGGCAAATAACCGTCGACCGACCGGCTGCATCAGACTTGGCCGCTGGCCCATCACTGTCTCTGTACGCCGGCGAATCCACCTTCCGCAGCCCGCAACCCCCCAGACCCGTCAGGCCCCTCAAACCTGTTTCACGGGAACACCAAGTGGTCGCGGCCGGTCGCGCGGCCTACTTGCGCGCAGTGACCAGATAGTTGAGCACCGAGCCGGCGGCCACCAGCAGCGCACCCACCCAGAACGGCAACGACAGCGCCAAACCAAGCAACACCGCACTTGCAGCAGTGGACAGCACCGGCGTGGCATACGAGGCGATGGCCAGACGTTCCATCGAACCGTGCAGGATACCATAACCCCAACAAGCATAGCCGCCTGCAATCACCGCCGCACAAACCACCACGAACACCCATGATTCCAAGCTCGGCATCTGCTCCGGCCAGCCCTGGCCGGATGCGAAATGGATAATCCACAATGCCACAGCCACACACGGGAAGAACAACGACGTGCCATCCACGCCCTGCGACCATGCCGGTGTGAACACCGCGTACACGGACCATGCCAACGCCCCGAAGAACGCCAGCGCATACGGCAACGGATCCGCCGCAATATGCGCCACCGCCGCATTCCAGTCCAGCCCGGAATTACCGCCCACGGCGAGCGCCACACCAGCCGTGGCCACGACCGCGCCCGGCAGCACCCTGGCTATCGCGTGGCGGCGATGCGAGACACCGGCTGCGAGCAGCACCATCATCGTGGGCCATAGGTAATTGACCAGACTCACTTCCACTGCGGACGCATCAGTCGAGGCGAGCCCAAGCGACAAGGAAATCGAGGACTCGTAGAACACGAATAGCAGACCGCCGACGATCAGGTACTTGCGCGGGAATTGCTTCAGTGGCGCCGGTCGGCGGAATATCAGCAGCAGTACTCCGCCAACGGTATAAATCAGCGCCGAACCAAGCGTGGCGCCGAAACCGTCGGAGACGATGCGCACGGTGCCGGCCATGAAACTCCACAGCACAATGGCCATGAGGCCCACCGCTGTGGCGCGCGCGGACACCACATGACCGCCGGCGAGGTTCGCCGCCGCGCTCTCTCGTTTGCTGCCGTTATTCGCCATGGCCGCACCTCCCCGCGCCTTTCCCAGTTTCCGGTCCAGTTCCCGGTCCTGTTTCCGGTTCCGGGGCCACTCTACCTGCTCCAAGATACGAAAATGCCGGGCAAGGTATTCGCCTTGCCCGGCATGTCATTGGCTCTGTTTCCCGCCGCCCATCGGCTAGTCAGCGTAGAAAACGTAGGATGGGCAGCGCAGGAAGCAGGTCATCGTTAGTCGCTATTCCATTCCATACACCCAGTCGGATGCCTCCTCGTTCAGGAGGCCGGCCCAACGGATGTATGCCGTTGGGCATCAACTCTCGGCACTGGGCTTCGGAACGAGCTTACGACTCGGAATCGAAGCAACCTGTGGAATCAGCCCTCAATAGCGATCTGGTGCTTGGTCTCGACCTGCGGCTGAGCCTGCATCTTCGGAACCTGGATGCACAGCATGCCGTTGCTGTAGCTGGCATGAATGTCGGATTCCTTCACATCGTCGCCGACGTAGAAGCTGCGAGAGCAGGTGCCCATGTAGCGTTCGCGACGCAGCCAGCGACCGGATTCGTTCGTGCCGCATGCGCACTGCTCACTGGAATCCTTGGAAGCGGAAGCCGAGGCGTCCGCGGACTCAGGGGCCTTGTCCTCATGCTCGCTGCTGCGCGAGGCGGACACGGTCAGATAGCCGTTGTTGAGCTCGAGCTTGATATCGTCCTTCTTGAAGCCAGGCATGTCGATATCGACGTCGTAGCCCTTGGCGGTCTCACGAACATCCGTGTTCATCATGTTCGCCGGCATGGCCGCAGCCACCTGACTGTCCATGTTGCGCCAGCCCTCGAAGAACGGGTCATCGAACATATCAGAGAACATCGTGTCATTCATCAAAGCCGGAAACATTGCCATAATCGGTACTCCTTGAATAGGAGAGAACCTGCTTGGCTTGCCGCCGCACTCCCCGCGCTGGCGGGGAGGCGACAGCTATCGTGGCCGGTTCCGGAACCCTCCCGGGCTCTCAACCTTTGACCTTCACTTCATCCAATTCCCTGGGCGGGCAATCATTCCACAATTATGCTCACAGAGAAATAACGCTGGAATCCGCGAAATTCCGCCGTTTTGCATCAGCCGGCGTATTCCTGGAGATGCACTCAGTGTCCCGCGTCGGAAACTCGTTGACGAACTACCCCTCAGTCCCGCTTCGCGGGCCAGCTCCCCTGACAAGGGGAGCCGACGATAATCAACGAACTTCTGACGCGACATACTGGGAACGCGCCAGGCTCACATCTGCTGGGCGTTTTCGATCAGGGCGTTCTTGAGGTCGGCCTCAATCTGGCGCATCTTGACCTGCGCGGCCTCGCGGTTGGCCTTGCCTTCCTTCTGAATCTGCACGGTCTCCTTCAGGGTGGCGATGAGCTCGGAGTTGATCTTCTCCAACGTGTCGATCTCCACCACGGAGCGCTGGTTGGCCTTCTCGGCGTCCACCGCGCCCTTGTGCAGGGCGGCCGCGTTCTTCTGCAGCAGCTTGTTGGTCACGTCGTCCGCCTTGTTCTGCAGGTCCAACGCCTTGCGCTGGTTGGACAGACCCAGCGCGATCACCATCTGGCTCTTCCACACCGGGATGGTGGTGGAGATGGTGGTGTCGATCTTGTCCACGATGGTCTGGTCGGCGTTCTGGATGATCTTGATCTGCGGCGCGGTCTGCAGCGTCACCACGGAGATGCGGTCCAGATCGTCGAGTCGCTTCTCGAAACGGTCCAGCTTGGCCTTGAAGTCCTTGAGCAGCTGCGCCTGCATCGGGTCGCCGCTCTTCTGCGCTTCGGCCTCCAGCGCCGGCAGCTGAGTCGCGCGGAAGTCGGCGAGCGCCTTCTTGCCGGCCAGCACGGTGATCTTGAGTTCGCGGTACTGCTGGGCGTTCTGCGCGTACATCGTGTCGTACATGGAGATGTCCGCGACCAGTCGCGCCTGCGCGCGCTCGAGCTTGGTGATGATCTCGTCGATCTGCGAATCGACCTTCTGGTAGCGGCGGCGCAGCTTGTCGATGGAGACGGCCACCTGTCCGATGATCGGAATCTTGCGGAATCCGCCAAGTTCGGCCTCATCGATGGTCACGAGCATGGTGTTGAGCAGCTCGCCGGCCTCGCCGGTGTCCTTGGAGCGGGTTTCGGAGAGGATCTCGTCGGCGAAGGTGGAGGTGGCGCGCTGGGCGTCCTTGCCGTACGACGATTCGATGCCGTCGCGCGTGAAGTCGATCTGCGCGGCGAGCTGGTTGACCGACTGCTGGTCGTCGGCCGGCAGCTTGGCGATCTGCTGGTCCGGGGTCAGCGAGGCGACCGCCTCGGCTTCGGCGGCCGTGGGTACCAGAGCGCCATTCGCAGCGCCGGCGCCGGTGCCGAGCGACGGGTTGGTGACTGCCGCGGTGCCGCCTTTGGCAAGGTCCGCAAGGGTGATTGTGTTGGCCATGATGATTCCTTTCGTAACAGGTGTGACAGATGTGAGAGGTTATGGACGATGGTGTACCGCGATGATTGTCTACTGCTGCGGCTGCACGCCTTGGAGCGCGGTGATGAGCTGCTGCATGGCGTCGTTGTTGGGCAATTCGGAGACGGCCGGGATCTGGTCGAGCGTGCCGGGCACGCCGAACCGCTTGATCGGATCGGTGCCGGCGAAGTTGGCCGCGCGGAAGCCGTGACGCTCCCATGCCAGTTTCTGCACCTTCTGGCTCTTAAGCAGATCCAGAAGCTTCACTCCCTTGTCATCCAGCGCCATCAGCGTATGCGTGCTCCACACGGTCGGCGTCGGGTAGACGATCACCACGTCGTCCTTGATCTGCTTGAACGCGTCCGGCTGGTTCACCGCGAGGTCCAGCAGCTGCGATTCATAGCCGACCATCATCGGCTTCGAGCCGACGCCCAGTGTCAGGAACTGGTTGAACGAATCCTCGGAGGAGGTCTCCATCCAGCCCGACTTGGCGAAAATAGCCTTGATAGTCTCGCCGTCGCGCGCCACTGATTCGGTGGTGGCCGGCTGGCCGCCGTTCAAGACGGTGGCGATCAGCGCCGCGTATTCGTTGCCTGAGTTCGACTGCACCGGGTCGGTGGAGTCGATACGGAACTGTCCGTAGCCGGCCGCATAGCCGACGTCCGCCCAGGTCTTGCTGTTGACCATCGCGTCCACGGCCTTGGCCATGTCCATGTGGTAGGCGCCGGAATCGTCTTTGGTGATCAGCCCACCGGAGACCAGCCCCTCGGCGACCGCCTTATGCGTATACAGTACGATTGGCGAGTTGAAGACGATGTCGCTCTGGGTGGCCTTCACACCTTTGGCCTTGCCATATTCCACGGCGGCGCGCGACGAGGGGAACAGGTAATCCATGCCATTGGCATCCGCGTCCATCATGGCCAGAGATCCGGCCTTGCGATAGTCGACGTTGAGCCCCTGCTCCGCTGCGAGTTCCTTGAATTTGGCGTCATCGAACAGGCCAATCTTCTCGCCGCCGAGGTAGCCGGTGACGCTGACTTTCTCGACCGGGGCCGCCGGTTTGGGCTGCGCCTGGCGCCATACGAAGGCACCTCCCACGATCGCCACTACCGCGAGCAGGGCGATTAGGCCGATGATTTTCGATTTTGATAGGTTCATTGCTGCTTGTGCTGCCCTTCTTGATTCCGCTGATCAGCTGCCATCGGCCGAACCGCGACCGGTTGCGCCTGCTGCTTGCCGACGAGCCCCTGCGGCAATCCTGTAACCCCATGGATTCCCGCAGCGTTCGCGCCGGAAGTCAACGCCGGCGCTGACGTGGCTTCAGACGCCGCCGCAGCCGCTGTCTCAGTGTCGTATCCGTCCATGCGGGCCAGATGCTGGATGGCGTCGGAATCAGCCGCAATACCCAACGTCTTGCTGCTGACCGCACGACTGAGCTCGCCCGCTGCCGTGCGTTCGAGCACCTGCAGCGCCTCGATGGTTTCCGTGCGCGCCTTGGCGATCTGATCGTGTGCGCCGGAGCTTTCCACATCGATGTAGGAACGCAGCAATTGCTCGGTCTGCTCGCCGTACACGGTGATGTAATGGCGCAGTGTCTGGTAGGCGGAGGTGTCGCGGGTTACGTAGTTCACCAGATCGCGCGTGGCCACGATGAAATCGTTGGCCTCGGCGCGTACATATGGATCGCGCACCTGAGCGGTCAGTGCGGAGATCGACTTCAGCCGGGCATTGGCGGCGTCAATGGTATCGGCCGCCTTCTGGCCGTTGGGTAATGCGGAGGCCAGCATCTTGCCGATGCGACGCTCGGGCTCGGTCAGCGTGGACGCGGCCACATAGCCGAGTCCGGCCAACACCACAGCCACGCCGACACCGACCACACCACCGCCGGCTACCCAGAAGCCAAGCCCCGCGAACGCAAGTCCTACGATGAATCCGCAAATCACCTGAAGCATCAGTTGAACCCCTTGACCTGACGGAACACGGACGCCAAGTCGCCGGAGCGGCCATCGAACACCTTGGCATTGCTCAGCGTGGCGAGCGACTTCAGCTGGCTGGGGTCGGCATCGCCGAACATGATGGAGAAGACCGGCACATCGCGGCCCGAGGACTTGTAATCGCGCTCGAAGTTGGATTGATTGTCGGTCGTGGAGCGGCCGTCCGTCATCAGTACGATGGCCACCGTGTACTTGGACGCCTCGGATTCGGTCGGCAGCTGGCCGAGTGCGGATTCAAGGCCCTGATAGATGTCGGTGCCACCGCTGGCTTCAGTGCTCTGGGCCTGGCTCAGCAGGGTGCCGGTATTGGCGCCGTTGGCCACGATGGGCGCATGCGCCTCGGATTCAAAGGGGATGAGGATGTTCACATCCTCATCGCCGGGTTCGATGTAGGAGGCTTTGGCTTCTTCCGGGCTGAGAGCGGCATTGAGTCCCTTGACCACGCCATCCTTGCCTTCTCCCGACATGGAGCCGGAGTAGTCAACCACCCAAATGGTCCAACTCGGCTTGCGCAGCGCGGTCTGGTAGACGTTGAGCGCACTGTTGATCACCGATGCGGCGGGCAGCGGGATGGTCTTCAGCGTGGAGGCATCGGTGTTGACGCCCCATTCGGAGCGGAAGGATTCCTTCACCTGACTGTCTGACGCATAGGCGAGGGCGCCGCCCAGGCCTGTACGGCGTCCGGCGCGCTCGAATTCGATCTTCGTCTCCTTGGCGCTCAGGGCCTTGGCGAAGCTGTCGAATGCGTCCTTGAGGTTCTGCCCGCGATCCACGTAGCCGAGCGGCGAATCGGACACGGCGATGCCGTCGGACGGGTACACGGTGAGCAGCGGGTCGTGACCGTTCTTGGCCAGGGTCTTATCGGCCTGGATGACCAGCGATTCGTAGTTGACCATCGAGTCGAATCGATCCGGATTGGCCACCACCATGTCCTTGAGCCAATCCGAGGAGCCGGAGGAGCGGTCCACGCCGGACAGCAGCTTGGCCACGGACTCTTTGAGCTGGGCGTTGTCGAGATCCTGTTCGCTCAGCGGCTGGTCGCCGCCGCGCAGTGCGGTCATGAAGGCCAGATAGGCGGATGCGCCCGAGTTCGACTGGGTGGCTGAGGTCATCGAGAACTTAAGATTGCCGTCGCTGACCGCCTTGAGAATGTCCGCGGTGGAGACCGGCTTGGTCTTGCCGGAATCGTCGGCCCATCCCAGGGAGATGGCCTTGGATTTCGCGATGCCGAACACGATGGGAGTGGTGGATGTGCTGGTGGCATCCTTGACGATGTGCTTGGTGTCTCCCATCGAGATCCACATCGAGGAGGCGGGCCAGACGGCGTCGAAGTTCTCGCCACCCTTCTTGAGCGCGTTCATGATTTCGAGCGAGCCCATGTAATGCATGGTGATAGTCACATTGGATTGGTCGGCGGCCTTTTGGATGGCGGCGGCCACCTCTTTGTTCTCCGAACCGGACGCGATGTTCAGCGTGGCGGTGGATTTGCCGCCCGACGGCGTGAACGTCTGCGTATTGGAGTCGGAGGCCCCCGAATCGCCGTTATTTACCTTGACGCTCGACGAGCAGCCGGCCAGCGCGAGCGCGCTGGCGCACACGATTGCCGCTACCGCTGCGGCGCGGCGACGAAGAGAAGACATTATGCCCATAATTTCATTGTTCTCCTGCCGGATAAAATCGGGTGGAGATGAAGATGACACCAGAGTGAACTCTAGATGAACAGCAACATTCAGCTACGTAGTCAATACGTAATCAATGGGATAATAGCGAACTCTGGTCAAAGCCCAGCGCCAGCGGCAGCACACAGCGTCGGATCAGTACGAGGCGCTGGCGATCATCGGATCGTCGTAGAAGCTGAGGATCTTCTCCAGATACGGCTTGTACACGGCATTCGGCATCGAGAAGATCTCATGGCGGGATTCGTTGAATCGCACCAATGTGGCTTCGTCGCCACCGTCCTTGATCAGTTGGATGAAACGGTTTTGGGGCTTGTTGAGCACCCAGATGTCGCGCCCGGACTGGAACAGCAGCACCGGAGCCTCCACTTCGGCGCAGGCCGCAGGGCTCAGGATGGCTCTGCTGAGTTTGAGCGCCTGACGCACCCATTCAAAAGACGCGCAATAGGTCTGATATTCCGGATGCTCGCAGCGCAGCTTGAAATACCAGCGTTCGCGCGCTTCGGAAGCCCCCTCGTTGCCTTGCATCGAGAACTCAGGGGTGAAGTCGCTCTGGCCGAACACGCGCTTCTTCCCGAAGCCCAGACCGCAGAGCGCCCCCACCAGTATGCGCGTCAATGGCAGCGGCATGCCGGTGGCGGGAGCGATCATCGGCGCGGACAGCACGGCCTTGTCGAACAAGGACGGGTATTGCTCGAGCACCGCGGCCCCGATGCCGCCGCCCATCGAATGGCAGAACAGGTTGATCGGCATGCCGGCCGCGTACCGCTGGCCAATGGTCTGGGCGAATCCGGCGAGATCGGCCACATAGCGCTTCCAATCGTCGATCCATACCATGCAGTGGTTGTCCACGTCGCGCGAGGATTTGCCGTGTCCGCGATGCTCGAGCACGCACACCGAGTATCCGGCGAGCAGGAAGTACCAGACCAGTTCGTCGTATTTTTCGGCGAACTCGGTGAAACCGTGGCTGATGACGATGGCACCGCGGAATGTGGCCGTGGCGCCCGCCTCGCGGATGGCGTCGAACTTGCCGGCGTCATAGCACACATAGTGCAGCTGCCCGGATCGGCCGCCGGTGTCCATCAGACCGGGCAATGGTTCGAGGCCCGCCGACCGTTCGGCGGCGGACGGGTCGAACCATCCTTCTTCGCGGCATTGATGGAGCGCCGGCACCACCGTGCGCTCCATCGTCTCGGCGTATGTGCTCTCGTCGATCATCGTCACCTGCATGCCACCCATCTTAGGGCAACCGCAGCTCAGGCCAGTGCGTCCTTGAGGAAGTCGCGCTGGAGCGTGAGCAGGTTTTCGGCCACGGTCTCGTCGTTGGTCATATGGGTGATGCCGGTCAGCGGCAGGTATGTGTGCGGTCGGCCGGCCGCCATCAGCGCCTGGGACAGCTTGAGGCTGTGGGCGATGGTGACGTTGTCGTCCGCGAATCCGTGGATGAGCATCAGCGGGCGCTCCAGCTTGGGCGCGTCCTGGATGATGCCGTTGCGGTAGTAGACATCCGGGTCGAGGCCGAGATAGCGCTCGGTGTAATGGGTGTCGTACAGCGTCCACTCGGTGGGCGGGGCGCCGGCGCAAGCGGCCTTGAACACGTTCGGGGCATCCAGCACGGCGAGCGCGGAAAGGAATCCGCCGTACGACCAGCCGATCATGCACACCTTATCGAGGTCGGGCGCGGGAATCGCGGCGTTCAGACCGGCCACCGCCGCGGGCAAGGCGTTGACTGCCTCGATCTGGTCAGCGAGGGTGATGTCCTTCATGTTCTCGAAGATCGCGCGGTCCCACGCCGGTCCGCGACCGGTGGTGCCGCGGCCGTCGGCAGTGACCACCAGGAATCCCTGGTCGGCCCACCACTGGCCCTCCCAGTAGAAGGACTGCGCATCCACGACCTGTTGGAATCCGGGGCCACCGTACGGCTTCATCAGCACCGGCAGCTTCTCGGCATTGGCATACGGGCTTTCGGGGCTTGGCGCGATGATCGCCGTGTAGAGGCGATGCTCCCCCAACCGCACGAAATGCAGGTTCGGCGTGAAACCGGGCTCGGCGGCGTAGCTGGCGATGGCGGCGGAACCGGGTTGGGACGTCACGACATGGGTCATCTGGACACCGGCGTGAGCGAGGTCGCGGCCGGAAATCACGCCGCCGCGCTCACCCCAGGATGCTGTCCAGACACCGGGCATGGTGGTAATCGGAACAGGCAGGGAGGCTCCGGCAGCTCCCGCAGCTCCGGCAGCACCGAAATCGAACAGCACGACGTCGAAGCTGCGGGCGTCGTGCTCGCCGCCCTGCGCCTTCCATACGGCCGGAACATCGGGCGCGAGGTCGGGCTCACGCTGCACCACCGCAACGACACCGTCATCACCGACATGCAACACTTCACGCACGTTCCAGCCTGCGGGAGTGAACGGGCGACCGTCCACGGTCAGACGATTGGTATCCGCCGCCATATCGTTGAGCGAGCACACCAGATGACCGTCCGGCGTGTAGGCGGGAGTGCCCGGCACCAGATCGATCCACTGGTCGTTGGCATGTTCCTCGAGCACGCGGGTCGAGCCGAACGCCGGCCATACCAGATGCGGCTCGGCTGTGGCGTCGTCATCCGCAGCTGTGGCGGCGGCATCAGCGGCATCGGTGTCAGCGAGCCCGCCCTCGATTTCGGCGAAGTCCGCGGATTCCTCGGCGGCGGATATCGCCACTTCCAGCACCTGATCGGCGCTTTGGCGGCGGTTCTGCACCAATACCAGCGGGTCGTGCTCGCCGGTCCAGCTCACGGCTGCGACATATTCATAGGCCTTGCGATCCCAATCCACATCGGCGTTGGCGGTGATGCCGAGGTAGCGTTCATCATCGTCGAACGCCAGGGTGATCGCCGTCAGGTAGACATCGGCGTTCTGGGTCAGTGCGCGAGGATAGCGACGGCCCTCAGCCGGATGTTCCGGGTTGGCCGGGTCGCTGATGTACCACACCGGCTCATTAGCGGTATCGAAAGATTCGAACAGTACATGACGGGAGTCGGGCGACCACCAGAAGCCGTCGTACCTGTTCATCTCCTCGCCGGCCACGAATTCGGCCAGACCGATCTTCCACGTGTTCTCGGCGGGATTGCCGTCCTCGTCCTCCACGCTCACGCCATAGATGGCGGTAATGCGGTCGGCAAGCGGCTCCTCGTCCTCGAATTCGTCGGCGTCAATGTCGATGTCTGCGTCGGCGTCGCCATACAGTCCCTCGCTCAGCGCCTCCTCCACGGCGTCGGACTCCACATCGACCCCATCGGACAGTTCGCCGGCCGGTTCCTCGTGCAGCACGTCCGCAGCGCCCCCGGCAACGCCCGCATCGAGTTCGGGCCAATCGCCGATATCCACCAGCATCAGATGCGTGCCCGTGGTGTACAGCACATGGTTGCCGTCCGGGGAGATGCGTGGGTTCAGCACCGGCGTGTAGGCGGCCGGATCGCCGTCCAGCCATTCGCCGGCAAGCTCGCGGGTATGCGCGACCGGGACATAGCCGGACGCCGATTCAGCGCCCTCGGCATCCGCAGCACCCTCGGCATCCGCAACGTCCGCGGCATCCTCGCCAGATGCCGCAATCCAGTCGATTTCAGTCAGATACAGGCGTCCATTGATGGTGAACACCACGCAATCGCCAGCCTCATCCACCGAATAGCTCACGATGCCGGCGCCGCCTTCGCGCGCACGTTCGCGGCGGGCGCGCTCCTCGGCCGGCACATCCTCACTGTCCGCGGCGGCACCGAGCAGTTCGCGCGGATCGGCGAGTTTCGTCTCATGATGTTCGCCGGCAGCATCGAACCAGCTCAGCCACAGCGCCGTCACCAGATCCTCGGGACCGTCCGAGCGCAGGAACAATGCCTGCGAACCGTCGCCCACGACTTTCGCCGAGCGCGGTGCGCCGCCGTTGAATCGCAGGGTACGCGCGCGCAAACGGGGAAATACCTTGATTGCTTCGTTGACATCAGTGTTTTCGCTCATGTCTCTAACCTACGCGCCCGTCCAGTCAGCGCCCGTTCAGCCGAGGCAAGTCCAGTCAGCGCAGCGCACCCCGCACAACACGCCCAGTGGGGCTTCGCACCTATTTTTCCCCTGGTTTTTTGGAAATTCTGCACTCATCGGCGGTCAAATGGCACCTTTTTGCACTGTATTCCCCACTGCCGCGTAGGATAGGTGACGATTAGAAAGGGAGGACTATGAGCGTTCTCGACCGTTTTGAAAAAAGCGTGGAGGGTGCAGTCAACGGAGTGTTCGCCAAGTTCGGCTCCAAGGACCTGCAGCCTGTTGATCTTTCCAGCGCCCTGGAGCGCGAGATCGACGCCGAAGCCATGCCGGTGGGCCGCGACCGCACGGTGGCCCCGAACGAATACCGTTTCAAGCTCAGCACCCCGGACTTCGACCGCATCGAGGCATGGGGCAGCGAGACCCTCGCCAACGAGCTCGCCGACAACCTCACCGAATACGCCAAGAGCCAGCATTACGCCTTCGTCGGCCCGGTGGTGGTGATCTTCGAGGAGGACCTGAACCTCACCAAGGGCAACTTCAACCTCACTTCCGAATCCGTGCAAGGCAATGCGGTGCCGGTCACCACGGACGCCCAGACCGAAGACAGCCCGGTTCTCGAGGTCAATGGCAACCAGTACCTGCTCACCAAGGAGAAGACCGTGATCGGCCGCGGCTCCGGCTGCGACATCGTAATCGATGATCCGGGCATCTCCCGCAAGCACCTGGAAATCGACATCACGCCGAACGGTGTCATCGCCCGCGACCTGGGATCGACCAACGGCACGTACGTGGAGGGCCATCAGGTGCCCGCCGCCACGCTGCTCGACGGCAATACGATCACCATCGGCCGCACGCGCATCCTGTTCTGGGCCTCCGCCCAGGCGCAGGAGTAGCCAAGGCGTCGCCACGCGCAAAGGTCCTGCGTCATGACCGAATTAACTTTTGCCCTGCTGAAGTATGGTTTTCTGGCCCTACTGTGGGTGTTCATATGGCTGGCGATACGTTCGCTGCGCCAGGACATCGAGACGTTCAGCCCACGTCCATCGCGTTCCCGCCGCAAGCGCGAGCGTGAGGCGCACAAGGTGAAGTCCGAGACTCCCCAGACGCCGGCCGTGCGTAGCGCAGGCACATCCAACGCAGCCGCGTCCGGCGGCCGCCATGCCCAGCAGCCCACGCTGCTGGTGATCATCGACGGCCCCTTGGCCGGCAGCTCGGTCCCGCTGGCCGAGTCCGAGATTACACTGGGCCGCTCGGCTTCCAACACCGTAGTGCTTGACGACGAGTTCGTCTCCTCCCATCACGCCCGCGTCTACCTCGACGCAGCCTCCGGCCAATGGGCCATCGAGGACCTTCATTCCACCAACGGAACCGTGGTGAATCAGCAGCGCATCAACCGCCCGACGATTCTGCCCGCCCGTATTCCCGTGCGCATCGGCGCCACAACCTTTGAATTGAGGTAGCCGTATGCCCAATTCCGCCGCTTCACAACCGCTGTACCTATACTCCACCACCGTGTCCGACGTGGGCACGGTGCGCGCGAACAATCAGGATTCATCGTTCGCCGGCGAGCATCTGATCGCCATCTGCGACGGTATGGGCGGTCATGCAGGCGGCGACACGGCATCCACCATCGCCATCCGGTCCCTCGCCCACATCGAGCAGGACGATACCGGCGGCGACATCCAGGCCATCTCCAAGATGATGGAGACATCGGTGATGGCCGCGCACGACGCCATCGTGGGCAAGGCCAAGCGCGAACGCAAGCTGGCGGGCATGGGCACCACAGTCACCGCCGTGGCTCTGGTCGCCGGGTACTGGGTGCTCACGCACATCGGCGATTCGCGCGCCTATCTGCTGCGCGACGGCCACCTGAGCCGCATCACCACCGATCACAGCTATGTGCAACACCTCATCGACACCGGACGCATCACACCTGCCGAGGCGAAGAACCATCCGCAGCGCAATGTGGTGATGCGCGTGCTCGGCGACTTCGACATCGACCCGCATCCGGACATCTCCATCCGCCGTGCGCACCCGGCCGACCGCTGGCTGCTGTGCTCGGACGGCCTGTGCGGCGTGCTCGAGGATTCCACCATCGAAGAGACGATGATGGCGCTCTCCGATCAGGGCGAGTGCGCGCAGAATCTGGTGCAGATGGCGTTGCGCGCGGGCAGCACCGACAACGTGACCGCCGTTATCGCGGACGCCACACTGGCCTTGGACGCCAACGCGTTCGATCTGCCGCACCAGACGCCGCTGGTCGGCGGCGCGGCGAGCAACAGCCTGGAGACCATCGCCGACATCGTCAACGCGCCCGTGGCCGCCGCGCCTGCACTGCGCGCCGACAATTCCCCGGCTCAACGCGCGGCAGCGCTGATACAGCCGGCCAGCGCGCATGAGCCTGCTCCGGAATCGGATGCCACTGCGCAGCCGTCTGGAACACGGGTCGCGCAGCCGTCCGTCGTGCGTGAGGAGACCGGCGAGCGCGCCAATCCCGATACCGGCGAGATTCCTATTGTGCAGCGTCCGGACGGCCGTATTTCCGCCGATCCGAACGACCCGGTCGTGCAGCAGGCCATCCGCGACGAGCATGTGCAGCAGACCAAGGCCACGCGGGTGAGGAAGCGCAGGGTCCGCTATGCACTGATTCTCACGGTGATCATCGTGGTCGCCGCGCTGTTCGGCATCGGCGGCGGCACGTACCTGTGGAGCCAGTCCCGCTACTATGTCGGCAACAGCAACGGCAAGGTGGCGATCTATCAGGGCGTGCCCACGAACATCTTCGGCATGGAACTCTCACATGAGGTCAGCAGCACCACGATTTCACTCGACGAGCTGCCGCAGACATGGCGCGATCAGATCAATCAGGGCATCGCCGTCGACTCGTTGGACGAGGCGCAGTCCCATGTGGGCATCATCCGCTCGGAGATGAACAAGTTCCTGGCGCAGCAGGAGAAGGACGCCGCCAAGAAGTCCGATTCCTCCAGCAACAGCTCCAACAGCAACTCGGACACCAGTTCCAACGCCGGCAATACCGACAACGCCAACGGCTCGGACGCCTCTGCCGACCAGCCGAGCATCGGCGCCGCGAACGACGCCACATCGGGAGGCACTCAATGATCGCCACCCGTCTGCGCCAGATCGGCCTGTTGCTCGTCGCCCTCGCGATCAGCGCCCTTGCGATCGTCCAGATGTTCGAGCGCACGACGAACTCCATGCCGCAGGACTATACGATGCTGTTCGGCATCGTCGCAGCACTGTTTCTGGTGCTGTGGGGGCTGACCGCGCGATTCCAGCAGTACGCGAGCCAGTCGATCATGCCTTGCGTGCTGCTGCTGACGGCCATCGGCATCACGATGATCGCCCGCATCGACCAGAGCATGGACACGACGGTGGCCAAACGCCAGCTGATGTGGCTGTGTCTGGCACTGGTTCTCAGCGGTCTGATCATCGTGTTTCTGCGGGATTACCGCGTATTGCGGCGGTTCTCGTATGTGTCGATGGTCGTGGGTCTGGCGCTGCTGCTCTCCCCGATGCTGCCGGTGATCGGCCAGGAGGTGAACGGCGCGCGCATCTGGGTGAGGATTCCCGGGCTCGGACAGTTCCAGCCTGGCGAATTCGCCAAACTGTTTCTGGCGTTCTTCTTTGCCTCGTATCTGTTCGACCATCGCGATCAGCTGGCCGTGGGCGGCAAGAAGGTGCTGGGTCTGCAACTGCCGCGCATCAAGGATCTGGGACCGATCATCGTGGTGTGGGTCGCCTCGATGGGCGTGTTGGTGATGCAGCATGACCTGGGTACCTCGCTGATGTTCTTCGCCATGTTCGTGGCGATGCTGTACACGGCCACCGGACGCACCAGCTGGATCGTCATCGGTCTGATCGCGTTCGCCGTAGGCGCGGTGGCCGCCGCCAGTGTCTTCAGCCATGTGGGGCAGCGCGTAGACGCCTGGCTGCAGCCGTTCAGCAATGAGCAGTACAACAAGGAATACGGCGGCTCGTGGCAGCTGGTCACCGGCATCTTCGGCCTGGCTTCAGGCGGCATGCTGGGTACCGGACTCGGCCAGGGGCATCCGGCGCTGACCACGTTCGCCAATTCCGATTTCATCTACACCGCGCTTGGCGAGGAACTGGGTCTCACCGGCGTACTGGCCATTCTGATGCTGTATCTGATCATCATCGCCTCGGGATTCGTGGCCGCGATGAAGATCAAGGACGGCTTCGGCAAACTGCTGGCATCCGGTCTGGTGTTCACGATGGCGTTCCAGGTGTTCACCGTGGTGGGAGGCGTGACGCTGGTGATTCCGCTGACCGGTCTGACGCTGCCGTATATGGCAGCCGGCGGCTCAAGCCTCATCGCCAATTACATTCTTGCGGCGCTGCTCATCGTCATTTCCGGCGCCGCCAACCGGCCTGAGCCGGAGCTCACCTCCGATTCCTTCCAATATGAGGCGCTTGCGGCCCTGCGCAACAAGGAGCTGGAGGAGCGCGCCCGTGCTACGGAGCCGGTTTCCCGTCCGCGCACGGCATCCGCTCGCGTCTACGATCTTGACGACCCGGACGGCGAGATCGTGGACACCACCAAGCGCGCTCCAGTGAACGAAGTCACTACGAACGATGGCGTTGCCGGCGACGGCACCGACTTCGACGGCGACGGCACCACCACGGGCTTCGCGGAATACACCGCGCCCACCGGCTCGCTGCCGCCGGTGCCATCCTCTGCAGCACCATCCCCCGCAATGCCACCGGCACCACAAATCCCGCCGATCCCGGCAATCCCGGCTCCCCCGATCCCGCCGGCAGGCGGCAGCCATCAATCCCCAGCCCATCACGGACCACGACATGGAGGTGCGCGCGCATGAACAAATATCTGCGTCAGCTGTTCACCGCAGTCGTATGCCTGTTCGTGATACTCGGGCTGTCGTCGACCATCCTTATGGCGGTGCGCGCCAATTCGCTGAACAGCGATTCGCGCAACGCCCGCTCCCTCTACCATCAGCTGGGCGCGTATCGTGGCGCGATTCTCGCTTCGGACGGCACGGTGATGGCCCAATCCGAGCCGGTCAACGACGCGTTCAAATACCAGCGCACCTATTCGAACGGCCCGCTGTATGCTCCCATCACCGGATTCTTCGCCATCAACCAGAACGCGGACCGCGGGCTTGAAGCCTCCCGCAGCATGCTGCTCAACGGCGAAGCCGATTCGCTGATCTGGCAGCGCGCCAAGTCGATGCTCACCGGCAGCACCAACAAGGGCGCCTCCATCGAGACCTCCATCGATCCGAAGCTGCAGCAGGTGGCCTATGACCAGATGAGTTCACGTGATGGTGCCGCCGTGGCCATCGAGGTCAAAACCGGCCGTATCCTCGCCATGGTGAGCACGCCAAGCTACGATCCGAACCAGTTGGCCACCCACGACACCAAGGCCGCTGCCAAGGCGTACAACGACCTGGCAGCCGGAGAAAACAGCCCGCTCATCAACCGCGCCACCTCACAGCTGTATCCGCCAGGCTCCACGTTCAAGACCATCGTGGCTTCCGCCGCCTTGGAAACCGGCGACTACCAGACCGATACGCAGATTCCCGCAGGAGAGAGCTACACCCTGCCCGGCACGGCCACACAGCTGCCGAACGCGGTCTGGCAGGCCAACGGCACCGACGGCAAAATCACACTGCAGAATGCCATCGCGTATTCCTCCAACACCGCGTTCGCCCAGCTCGGCGTGGCCCTTGGCGAGGACAAAGTCAAGGAAATGGCCACCAAATACGGGTTCGGCAATACGATCACCATCGATGGCACCAGTGCCACCGGCATTCCGATGACCGCCACCGCCTCCACATTCCCGTCCGCCACCACGCCGGACAAGCTCGCCCTGGCCTCAATAGGCCAGGGCGACACCAAGGCCACGCCTCTGCAGATGGCTATGGTGGCGCAGGCCATCGCGAACGATGGCAAGATGATGCGTCCGACGCTGGTCGACCGCGTGCGCGCCTCGGACCTGTCCGTCATCAGCCAGACGACGCCGGAAACCCTGGGCAAGGTCATGGGCAAGGATTCCGCCGACAAACTCACCACCATGATGGAGCACGTCATCACCGACGCCAACCCGTCACTGGCCATCAACGGCGTCACAATCGCCGCCAAAACCGGTACCGCGCAGATCGGCGTGGACAACACCAGCATCGATGGTTGGATCATCGGATTCGCCCCCGCCGAGGATCCCCAGATTGCAGTAGCGGTCTTGGTGCACAATACTGATTTGCTTGGTTCGCTTGCCGCGGGCCCGATTATGCGCGCGATGATTCAGGAGGCTCTGCAGCAATGAAACTGATCGAAGGACAACTCATTCACCGCCGCTACCGCCTCGACGCGCGACTGGCGCAAGGCGGCATGGGCGAGGTCTGGAAGGGCTATGACATCCAGCTTGAACGCCCAGTGGCCATCAAGGCGCTGCGCTCGGATGCCACGAACGCGGAGGCCAAACTGCGCCGCCTTCGTGCAGAAGCGCATAACTCCGCGAATCTGGCGCACCCGAATATCGCGGCATTGTTCGAGTATTACGAGCATGACGGCATCGGCTTCCTCATCATGGAATACGTGCCGTCGAAATCATTGGCGGACCTGTATCACGAACAGGGCGCGATGGACCCCATCGACCTGCTGCCGATCCTCATCCAGACCGCGCGAGGCCTGTTCGTCGCCCACTCGCATGGGGTAATCCATCGCGATGTGAAGCCCGCCAATATCATGGTCTCCGATACCGGCGAGGTGAAGATCACCGACTTCGGCGTCAGCTACTCCACCGGCCAGGGGCAGATCACCCAGGACGGCATGGTGGTCGGCACCGCACAGTACATCTCCCCCGAACAGGCGCAGGGCAAGCAGGCCACGCCGCAATCGGACATCTATTCGTTGGGCGTGGTGGCCTATGAGGGCCTGTCCGGGCACCGCCCGTTCACCGGTGCCACACCGGTCGACATCGCCGCCGCCCACGTGAACGATCCCGTGCCTCCGCTGCCGGACACCGTGGACGTTCAACTTCGTGAATTCGTCATGTCCATGCTGTCCAAGGACCCGCTCGACCGACCCAAGGATGCACTGGTGGTATCGCGCACCTTGGCACGCATCGAACGGAGGCTCCTGGACCAGCAGACCGAACAGGCGGATCAGACCATGGTCACATCCAGCGTCCGGCCATTGCGCCGAGTCATGAGCACACCTCGTATCGTATTGGACGCTCCTGCCTCGAAATTGGGAGGGAATAAGCAATGAGCAACATGCCTAATGCACTGGCCGGTGGCCGATATCAGCTGGGCCAGCTCATCGGCCGAGGCGGTATGGCCGAGGTGCGCATCGCCCTCGATACCCGACTGGGCCGCACGGTCGCCGTGAAGATCATGCGCGCGGAGCTCGCCAACGACGATATCTTCCTGGCGCGTTTCCGCCGCGAGGCCCGTTCCGTGGCACAGATGAACAACCCGAACATCGTGAACATCTACGATTCGGGCGAGGAGACCATCACCACCGACGCCGGTGACACCGAGCGCCTGCCCTACATCGTGATGGAGTACGTGAAGGGCCAGACCCTGCGCGACATCATCAAGGTGAACGGCGCGTTGAGCCAGCGCGACTGCGAGCAGGTGATGCTCGGCGTGCTGAGCGCCCTCGACTATTCGCATCGCATGGGCATCATCCACCGTGACATCAAGCCCGGCAACATCATGATCTCCGAGCAGGGCGTGGTCAAGGTCATGGACTTCGGCATCGCCCGCGCTCTGGACGATTCCGCCGCCACCATGACTCAGTCCCAGGGTGTGGTGGGTACCGCGCAGTACCTCTCCCCCGAGCAGGCCCGCGGCGAGACTGTGGACATGCGCTCCGACCTGTATTCCGCAGGCTGTGTGCTCTATGAAATGCTGACCGGGCGTCCGCCGTTCACCGGTGATTCCGCGGTGGCCATCGCCTACCAGCATGTGTCCGAAGTGGCCACTCCGCCGAGCGCCATCGTGCCCGGCCTGCCGAAGATGTGGGATTCCATCGTGGCGAAGGCCATGGCGAAGGACCGTCAGAACCGCTACGCCACGGCTGCAGAGTTCAAGAACGACATCCTGACCTATATGAACGGCGGCGTGCCGGTGGCGGCCGCGTTCAACCCGCTGACCGATCTGTCCGGCGTGAAGGCGCGTAAAGAGGCCGAACGCGACCAGCCGACCGTGCCGATGGGTGCCGGTCAGCCCACACAGGCGTTCAACCCGGCCACCGGCCAGTTCGAGCAGATTCCGCCGGCGAACGCAGCCATGCAAAACGCGTTGAAGAGCCGTGCCGAACAGCGTGCGGCGGCGGCCAAGGCGAAACGGAAGAAGCAGATCATCATCGGCTCGATACTGGGCGTCATCGCGGTGATCGCCATCGTGGTGGGCGTGGTGTTCGGCATGGATGCGGCAAAGAAGAACGCCGTGGAAATGGTCACCGTGCCGGAATGCGCCTCCACGACATCCAAGGATGGCTTGGAGGCAAAGCTCCAGGCGCTGGGTCTGGAGATGGTGGAGAAGCAGGATACCGATTCCACCAAGGCCGCCGGCACCTGCACCAAGATGAGCCCGGAAGCGGGTTCCAAGGTGGCCAAGGGCTCCAAGGTGACCGTGTGGTTCTCCGCAGGCCCACAATCCATCGCGGTGCCGGACGTCAAGGGCATGACCCAGGAGGCGGCCCGCACCAAGCTTGAAGACGCCGGTTTCGAGGTCAGCTCCACGGTGAAGACCGAGGACAGCGCCGACATCGACAAGGATGAGGTGACCCGTACCGATCCGGCCGCCGGCACGCCGACGCCCAAAGGATCGACCATCACGATCTACGTGTCTTCGGGCATGACCGCGATGCCGAACCTGGTGGGCCAGTCCAAAGATGCGGTGTTGAGCCAATACAACGGCATGTTCAACTTCGTGGTGGAGAGCGAGTCCTCCGACACCGTGGAAGCGGGCTCAATCACCCGCACCGACCCGGCCGCCGGCACATCCATCGAACAGGGCGCGTCCATCACGATCTGGGTGTCCACCGGCAAGGAGAAGGTCACCGTGCCGTCCATCAACGCCGGCACCGACTTCGCCACCGCCAAGCTGCAGCTTGAGGCCGTGGGGCTCGTCGCTGCCGCCAACGGCCCTTCGGACAGCACCGCCGTAGTGGTGAGCATCGATCCCGCCGCCGGTACCGAGGTGGACAAGGGCTCGACCGTCACCATCACCACCAAAGCCAGCACGTCCTCAGGCACTGACACCGGCGATTCGGACAACACGGGCACCGGCGGTACCGGCGGCAACACCAGCACCGGCAACAGCAACGGACGAGCCGGCGAGTAGCCGTTCAAAGTCATCTGGTTCCGGCTCTCGCTAGTGGTCTGTCTCGTGCTGAGGGGCGTTGGCCCCCTCTGACGGGACGTTGCCGTGAAGCAAACAGCGGAGCTGTTTTGTAGGCAACGTGCGAGCCGACAGGCGAGCCAGTAGGATGCCGCGCGGAGCGCGTCCATACTTGCAGGACGGGCTGTCAGCGAAGCTGACTGGGGGAGAGACTCTAATCCAGGACTACTTGGTAACCTTTGGCTGCAATCCTGCGGACTTGGCCACGGCGTTCGCCTGTCCGCACACGGCAAGCCAATTGGCCAGCAGACGATAACCATCCTGAGTCATCACCGATTCGGGATGGAATTGCACGGCGTACATCTTCTTGCCCTTGACCTTCAGCCCCTGCACGATGTGGTCGCCCTGCGTCCACGCGGTCACTTCCAACGTATCGGGCACCGAATCCGGCTCGACCGCGAGCGAATGGTAGCGGGTGGCGGTCATCGGATTGGCCACGCCGGCGAAGATCTCGTCATCGATATGCTCCACCTGGCTCGTCTTGCCATGCATGATGGTGGGCGCATGGTCCACCGTGCAGCCGAACACCTCAGCGAGCGCCTGCAGTCCCAAGCATACGCCGAACATCGGCACACCGGCGGCCGCGCACAAGCGAATCATATCCTCGCTGGCACCGGACTGGGCGGGAGCGCCTGGGCCTGGGGAGATCAGTACGCCGTCATAGCCGTCCAGCACACCGGGGGCGGCAGGATCGATGGCATCGTTGCGCACCACGTCCACCGTGGCACCCAGCGTCTTCAAATACCCGACGATGGTGTACACGAACGAATCATAGTTGTCCACCACCAGAATGTGCGCGGAATCAGTCATACTGCCTCTCCTTGGACGGGCTTGCGGGCATGCCTCGGCCCTTCGCGAACCTCACCTGTACATGTATGTGAGTCATACTACTTCAGCACAGCGGTCTTTACTCCGGTACGGCCACGAAGTTCGACATCTGCCGCAGGAACGGGATGTTCGTGGCTGCCCAGGGGAAGGTCCACTGGAACAGCGCGGCGGCGGCGGCGAACAGCAGCAGAAGCAGAAGCAGCCATCGAATGGGCAGCGCGCCCGGCTGCAGTCGCACCAACAGGCCATAGATGCTGGCGTCCGGACGACGGCGCTCACCCAGGCGGATGGCGCGCAGTACCGGCCAGCGCCAGGCGATGGCGGCGGCGATGAACATGATCAGCCAGGCGACAAGCGCACCGTACACCACCTTGTCAAGCGAGCCGATACGCGATGCCACGGACGGGGTTTCGGAGATCGCAAACTTCACCGAGCCGGACGAGTCGGTGGTGGCCAGTTCCTGGGGCACACCGTCCGACACCTTGGCCCAGTAGGAGAGCTCGCCGTAGCTGATCCAGCGATGGGTGGGAGTGGAGTACTTCGGCTCGCAGGTGGTCAGTGTAATCATGCGTTTGGTGGGATCGACGCCGGAGTTCTCCGGGTTGGGTGCGATGACCCAGATGTCGGTGGGCAGCACGATCTGATAGCGCGTGTAATGGTAGACGTACCAGTAATCCTGCGTACGGATGATGATTGGGTCGCCTTCCTGGAGCTTGTCCACGTCACCGAGCGGCTGACCGTAGCCGTTGCGGTGACCAGCGACGGCGAAGTTGCCGATCTGGCCCGGCAACTGGGATGACTGGTAGTGGCCCAGACCGTGACGGTTGATCTGTTCAAGGGTGGTGCCCTCCACCACGTTGCGATGCCATTGACTGCCGAAGCGCGGAATATAGATCTGTGCGATCAGGTCGCCGTATTTGGGACCCTGGGGCTGCACGGGCGGATCGCCTTCCTGGGCTTTCGCGACCTTCACGTCGCCGCCATTGCCTGCCGGGTCGGACCAGTTCATGGATTTGGTGGTCTCGTTCTGGGTCTGTTCGGCCTCCACGCCGGTCCACCACATCTGCCAGACGATATACAGCGCGCAGATCGCGGCTGCGGTCAGCAACAGTTCGGCGAGGATGCCCAATGCCTGCCACAACGGGCCACGGCGTTCGGCTGCGGCGGCAGCGCGGCGGGCGCGACGGGACTGGGGCTGGGCGGCCGTTGCCGTGAAGGCTGCAGCACCGCCGTTCCCGTTGCCGTTCCCGCCGAACGGCGTGAATTGTGCGGTGCTTTCGGGGTCCGCGAAATCATTCAGATCGGTCGAAGTCTGCACATTCGCAGCACTGTGTCTGTTGTGTCTCATGACTGCCTCTACTCCTCGTCCTTGGTCTTCGGCGTATCGACGGTGGCATATTTGAACTGCTGCAGCAAAGCCGTGGTGGCCTCGAACTGAAGATTGTCTTTGTTTTCCACCTTGTAACCTATGCCGAATGCGCTGACGTATTGCTTCAGAATGGTGATGGCCTTGGAATCGTTCAGCGCCTTGCGCATCGCATCCTGGTCACCAATGGCGGAAATGGTGAACGGTGGCGCGTACTTCTTGCCGTGGATGGAGAGCACATTGCCCGAGCAGATCACCGCCGAATTGAACAGTACCCTCTGATCCATGATTTTCATGGCTTCGGCGCCACCCGCCCATAGCGCATTCACCACGGATTCCACGTCCTGCTGGTGAATCACATAATCATTGATATTCGCAGTGGTACCGTTGTCGTTCACCGCACTCTCCCACAGCGGCGAATCATCCAGCGTCACTGTGACGCCTGCGCCGGATAGTTCCGGGAGCATCAGGCTTGCATCGCCACCGTTATTGGCGGCGTCGGTATTGGTATCAGTACTGGCATTGGAATCATCGGAACTCGACGAACTGCCGGAGCCCAGCGCCTCGGTAAGGTTGTTCACCTGCTTCTGCAGATCGTTGACATCGGTCTGCAGCTGGGAGACCTCGGCCACGCTGTTCTCCACGAGGTCGGCGGTATCGGTGTTCACCGTAGCGGTGCGATTGACACGGACGTTGGTGCTCAGCAGAAAGCCGGTCAGCGCGACCACCACAACCGCAGCGATCCCGCTGGGCACGGAGCGACGTGCGCTATGCCTTCCCTGATGTCTGGCCATACCAATCCCGTCTTTGTCACCGGTGTGTTCACCTTTTCACACGGCGTGTTCACCAGTTTCGAGTGTAGCCACTATTATGACTTCTAGCCTATTGAATGGAGAATACGCTGATGGCTGACGAAGAGCTGCACGAAAACGACTCGAAGGACCAGAAGGACTGGCCGGACGAGGGCGTGAATGACGACAAGTCCGCGGACACCGCCGCCGACACCGCCACTGACAAGGTCGCCGACGAAGACGAGACCTATGGTGTCGATATGGATCAGGTGCAGGCGGTGCTGAACGCCACTGCCGACAAGGCCACGCTGACCCCTCAGATGCAGCGCATGATGAACCGTCAGGCCGAGAACACGAAGCGTGTCGAGGAGACCATCAAGGGCACCAAGTCGAACCCGCGCTGGTTCGTGCCGGTGTTCTGCGCGTTCATGATCATCGGTCTGATCTGGTGCGTGGTGTATTACCTCTCCCCGTCCGGCGCTTGGCCGATTCCGAACATCGGCGCATGGAATCTGGCGATCGGCTTCGCGCTGATCATGATCGGATTCCTGATGACGATGGGTTGGCGCTGAACCTTAGTTCCCCTGTGAGCCGCTGGCGCTTTTCTGCGACAGCGGCTCGCTGTGTATTATCAGTGGTTATCAGTGGCTCACCTGACAGCGAAGCCGAGATTCTCGATTATCACTGAGACGAACCACTGGCATGCCGTGTCAATACTGCGTTATCGGCATGACTGCCCTCAGGCGGGCTTCTCAGGCGGGCTTCTCAGGCGGGCTTGCCTGTAATTCGCATCCCCATGCACAACATATGGCGCTACAGTTCCAAACGCGCAAAACGTGACAACCGCGTTATCACAGTTGAGAAAAACGTGACATAAAGCATGCTATTGTGCGCGGCCTCGATGGGCAACGTCCAGTTCGCGCTCCTACAGGGCGAGCTCGATGTCAATCTCGGATTAATCGCGGAGAACGTGGTGGCCCAGGAACTAACCGCGCATGGATACGCCGCGCATTACTTCGACGCCAAGAAATACGGCGAAGTCGACTTCGTCGTTCAGTCGGGCACCCGGGTCACGCCGGTAGAGGTGAAATCCGGCAACGATTGGACCAAGCACAAGGCATTGGACAACGTGCTCGCCGTGGACGAATGGGACATCGACCATGCCTGGGTGCTATGCAGGGGAAACGTAAGCCAGGATGGAGCCATCACCTATCTGCCGCTGTACATGACCATGTTCCTCGAGCCCGAACGGCTGCCCGCCTCGATGCCATTCACGGTGGATCTGAGCGCGCTGGATACGACGGGCGAGCCAGCTGAATACCGCGCGTAGCGCGACCGTGCGATACCGACTGGCCATTGACTGGCCGTCTGACTTCGCTGGGAGGCTACGTGCGATGCAGGCTGGCCAGTATATGGCCCTCTGGCGTCGCTGGGGTGTTGTGTGCGACGTCAGCCGGCCAGCATGTGGCCGTCTGACGTCACTGTCGGACGCTCAGTGAAGTCAGACGGCCAGTTCTCGTCCAGCGACTTCGCTGAGGGCCTGCTCAGTGAAGCCACCATGACATGTACTGGCCTTCCCCCATCGCTCGAGCCGCTCAGTGAAGTCGGTTGGGCACTTGGTGGCCGTTTGGCTTCGCTGCATGTCGCCGAGCGAAGCCATCAGGGCACGATGCGGCCGTTCCGCTTCGCCGAGGGCGAGCAAGGTGTGGTGCGGATGCTTGTCGCGTGTCACGGCGCTGCAATCGCGTGCCACGCCGCTGTAATATCGCCCGTATTGCACTGGCGTGGCACACGGGCGGTCCCACGCGCGTCCTGCGCCACGCCAGCGTCCTGCGCGGAATCATCGGAGATTGCCAGCACGAGGACGCACCCGGTTCTCGAACACGACCCGGGACAGATAGGACCATCGACGACGCGGACGTCCCGATGACCATGCCTTTCACGTTGAGAAGACGCCTGAACAAGCTGCCCATCAGGAGCTTTTCGGCCGTTGTTCTTCGTGGTTGATGAACATCCAACCCAAAAACGCTTCTCTCTCTTACCGGCTCAACGGCCCAACCACGAACCGCCGTCCACGAAAACAGCAACAGCGCCAGTCGGGAAGGCAATCCACAGGGGTTATACCCAGCTATCCACATGTTATCCACTAGTTATCCACATGGTTATCCACACGATGTGGATGAATTACATATCTGTAGTTTTCCACCGAATGTGGAAAACTCTGTGGATAAGTAGTGGATAAGTAGTGGATAAGCACCATTCGACGGTGCATAACACGTGGATAACTGCGAAATACCTCGAATACAACCGCTGTGGATATGTCCGCGGCCGAAGTCTCCCATGAGTTATCCACATTTGTTGTTGATGGACTTGTACACATCCCCACATCACAGGAGCTCCCCTCCTCACATCACGGAAGCTCCCTCAGACACATATCCACAAGTTATCCACCGTCTTATCCACAATTGTGCACAACTATCCACTGTTAACCTAACCATTACCTGCCAGTCACCATCCCCAGCACATAACGCTGCGCCAATCGCCGGGGAACCGGAACGCCAACGACGAAATACCCACGCGACAGCCCTAGCGGTATGCCTCGTAATTGGTTGAGTGGTGCTGGCTCCCTCTGATGGACGTTGCCGTGAAGCAAACAGCGGAGCTGTTTGTAGGCAACGTGCGAGCCGACAGGCGAGCCAACAGAACACGCGCACAGCGCGTCCATAATTGCAGGACCGTTGCCGTGAAGCAAACAGCGGAGCTGTTTGTAGGCAACGTGCGAGCCGACAGGCGAGCTGGCAAACCGCGCGCAGAGCGCGTCCCTGATTGCAGGACGGGCTGTCAGCGAAGCTGACTGAGGGAGAGAAAAGCTGAATCCCTCAATTATTTACGAGACAGGACACTAGTAGGAATATGGGTTTGCGAGGGCGCATAGCACTATTACGACGACCACCAGCGCCGTCACCGGCCACCCGTAGACCTGCATACGCCATGCCAGGCTTTTGCCGCGCCAGGCAGGCACGCCGCTGGTCAGCAGCCATGTCAGGGCGCCACCAATCAGGAATCCGCCCACATGCGCCTGCCATGCCACGCCGCCGACTACGAACGGCAACGCGAAGTTGATTGCCATCCACACCATCATCGAGCGCATATCCGCACCGATACGCCGATACACCACCAGAATCGCCGCGAACAGCCCGAAAATCGCGCCTGAGGCACCATACGCGGCCATGCGCCACCCCTGACCATCGGGAGCGAACACACCCCACAGCATCAGCCCCATGGCGCCGCCAAGACCGGAAATCATATACAAACCGAGGAAGCGCCAGTGACCCATCAGACGCTCCAGCACAGCGCCCACCGAATACAGCGCGATCATGTTGAACAGAATGTGCATTATCGTATTGGGCGCGTGAAGGAACATCGACGTCACCACAGTCCACGGGCGTTGCATCACGGAGGCGGGCGAGAACATGCCCCCGAGGAGGAGCAGCGACTGCAGGTACGGCGAAAGGAACCCCGCTATCACCTCAATCATCCAGATCACGGTGCAGATGGCGATCAACGCCCATGTGACGACCGGACCGCCACGTTCCCATTGCTGACGTATTTCCTGTTTGGTAGGCATATGCATGGGGCCAACTGTATCCGATGTATCAGAGCTTGGGAGCGAATTCCCTTGCCGGAGAAGCTGTCCGGAAAAGCTGCCCGGCAAAGCTGATCATTATCCTGCCCCAGCAATCCGCAGACGACATAACTACCCCGCTGTCGGCTTCGCCGGCCGCGGCGGCTAATCTCCCGGCGATTCAATCCACCCAATCGTCACAATCATCGGCCTAGAATAGGGAGCAGAGTCGGTCTTGGATGGACATGCCGACCAGACGATCCCTGAAGGAAAGGAGCCGTCATGGAGAACAACTCTTCTTCTAACGGTTGGAAGTTCTTCGCGCTGCTGTTTGGCGCAGCGCTGGCCGCGCTTGTTGGCCTGTACATCTACAAGCAGCAGAATCCGGATTACGATCCGTGGGAGGAGCCGTGGGAGAACAGCTCTTCGCCGGTCGATCTGGGCCTGAACAAGGCCGAGGACAAGGGCGACGAGGCTGAGGGCGAAGCCGCAGCAGCCCCTGCCGAGGCCTGATTCGGCAGCGTTAACGCAGGAAGCCCCGCAACCATTCGATGTGGTTGCGGGGCTTCTTTCGTGTGATTATTGCCGGTGATTCACAACCGATCGGGGAGGGGCGGGGAGTGCATCTCGACACACTCCCCGCCCCTCCATTTCCGATTTCAGCTGTCAATCATTCGACAGTCGTGAGGCAGGAACCCGCGCGCAGCTGGCGCGCCGGTTCCTAGCCGTCAGGCCAGAGGGCCGGTGTGCCAGATACGCTCGAGGTAATCCTCCATCGAGCGATCGGAGCTGAAGTAACCGGAGTTGGCGACGTTGAGCAGGGCCTTGCGGTTCCACTCGAGCGGGTCGCGGTAGAGCTTCTCGATCTGGGCCTGAATGTCGGCGTAGGAGGAGAAGTCGGCGAGGGCCATGAACCAGTCCTTGGTCAGCCAGTCGGCGACCAGCGGGGCGTAGGTGTTACGGTCACCGTTGGAGAAGGTGCCGTTGGCGACGAGGTCGATGGCGTGCTTCAGACGAGGATCGGCTTCGTAGTACTTGGCCGGATCGTAATCCTCGGCGTAGAGCTTCTCGACCTCATCAACGGTCATGCCGAAGAGGAAGAAGTTCTCAGCGCCGACCTTCTCGCGGATCTCGACGTTGGCGCCATCGAGGGTGCCGACGGTGAGCGCGCCGTTGAGGGCGAACTTCATGTTACCGGTGCCGGAAGCTTCCTTGCCGGCCTGGGAGATCTGCTCGTCGAGCTCGGTGGCCGGGATGAGGTTCTGGGCCATCTCGATGTTGTAGTTCGGGAGCATGTGGACGGCGAGCTTGCCCTTGACGTCCGGGTCGTTGTTGATGACCTTGGAGACGTTGTTGATCAGCTCGATGGTCAGCTTGGCCAGGTAGTAGCCCGGAGCGGCCTTGGCACCGAAGAACACGGTGCGCGGCAGGATCTCCTCGGCGGAGACCTCACCCTTCTTGAGGGCGGCGTACTGGGAGATGACCAGCAGGATCTTCAGGCTCTGGCGCTTGTACTCGTGCAGACGCTTGACCATGGTGTTGAACAGGGTGTTCTCGTCCACGTCGATGCCGTAGTGCTGCTTGGCGAAGCCCACGAAGGCGTGCTTGTTGGCCTGCTTGACGGCGGCGAACTTCTTGACGAACTCGTCGTCCTGGGCCAGCGGGACCAGACCCTGGAGCAGGTCGAGGTCGGACAGCCACTTATCGGTGCCCAGACCCTCGGTGATGAGGTCGGACAGGCCGGGGTTGGCGAGCTTGATGAAGCGACGAGGAGTGACGCCGTTGGTCACGTTGGTGAACTTGTCCGGGTAGGCGTCGGAGAAGTTCTTCAGGGTGACGTCCTTGAGCAGCTGGGAGTGGAGCTCGGCCACGCCGTTGACGTGGGAGCCGCCGTAGGTGGCGAGGTAGGCCATGCGGACCGCGTCACCGGTGTAGATGCGCATGTCTTCGATGGTCTTGTCGTCGATGCCCTTGTCCTTGAGCTCGTCCTCGAACTGCTCGTTGATCTTCTCGATGATCTCGAGGTGACGCGGCAGCAGCTCGCCGATCAGGCTGGCCGGCCAGACCTCGAGGGCCTCCGGCAGCAAGGTGTGGCAGGTGTAGTTGAAGGTCTTCTGGGTGATGCCCCAGGCGGTGTCCCAGTCGTAGTCGTACTCATCGATGAGGATGCGCATGAGCTCCGGGATGCCGATCACCGGGTGGGTGTCGTTGAGCTGGAAGGTGATCTTGTTCGGGAAGGTGGTCAGATCCGGCTTGTCCTGGCCCGGGTAGAAGACGCGGATGGCGTCGTGCAGGGAGGCGGACACGAAGAAGTACTGCTGCTCAAGGCGCAGTTCCTTGCCGACCTTGGTGGAGTCTTCCGGGTACAGGATCTTGGAGATGTTCTCGGCCTTGACCTGCGGCTTGACGGCGTCGAGGTACTCGCTCTTGTTGAAGGCGAGCAGATCGAACTCGTCGTAGGACTTGGCGGTCCACAGGCGCAGGGTGTTCACACGGCCGGAGGCGTAACCGGGGACCAGGTAGTCCACCGGCACGGCGCGCACGGACCAAGCCGGCTTCCAGACCTTCTTGCCGTTCTCGTCGACGACTTCGCCGCCGAAGGAGACCTTCTGGTCGCGGTTGTAGTCGACGTGACCCCACGGCTCTTCGTTGGTCAGCCAGTAATCAGGGGTTTCGACCTGCTTGCCGTTCTCGTCGAAGGTCTGCTTGAAGATGCCGTACTTGTACTGGATGCCGTAGCCGAACGCCGGCACGCCCAGGGAGGCGAGGGAGTCGATGAAGCAGGCGGCGAGACGGCCGAGGCCACCGTTGCCGAGGCCCGGCTCGTATTCGGCGTCGACGATGTCCTTCGGCTGGAAGCCCAGTGCTTCGACGGCGGCGTCGAACTGCTCGGTCAGACCGGCGTTGAGCAGCGCGTTCTCCAGCTGCTTGCCCATGAGGAACTCAGCGGAAAGGTAGCCAACAGCCTTGGTGTTGCCGTTGACGGTGTCGGCCTGGGTCTTGAACCAGGAATCGGCGAGGTGGTTGCGCACGGCCTTGGCAGCGGCAACGTAGACGTCAGCGGCAGTTGCCTGCTCGGGGGTGACGTTCTGGGTGTACTTGAGTTGTTCACGAATCTCGTCGGCGAACTGCTCTGCCGTGACGGGAGACTTGGGTGCGGTGATTTCGGTCATTATGACTTTCCTTCCGGGATAATTGCCCGTATTCATTATGCCGCGCAATAGGTAGCGCGATATGAACGTACGTATGAACTCTCCGTAACGGCATCGGCAAAGATCGTTATGCATACGTTCGCATAACAGAGCCTAGCATGACTACGTAGTTTGTGCATCTTTCATGCCTGTCATCGTTTGCAGACACAGGACAAACCATGCCTCGGCAACGCCACCTCGCCAAGGCCACCATGCCGCGACACGGCCGAGCGCCGTCCCGTGCGAAGATGGACGCATGGCTGTCATTTTGGAAAAAGACCTGAAACGAGGGGCCGAGGCGCTGCACCAGTGGAGCGACGCAGCCCATGAAGCCTCACTCGCCGCAGGCGCGACCAGCGTCGCGGACCGTCTCGCCATCGCCCCCACGCTGCCGCGACCGGCATGGGCCATGGCCGTGCGATACTCCTTATTCCTTTTGGAGCGCAAGGTGCCCGGCCCCGGCGTGGAAGTACGCGTGGCGCCGTGGGGTGCAGTCAAGATACTGGACGGCCCGGCATCGGATCCGCATAATCTCACACCGCCCGATGTCATCGAACTCGAACCGGACGTATGGCTGCGTCTGGCCTGCGGCATCACGACATGGGCGGAGGAAAAGGACGCCGGCCACATCAGCGCGGTCGGCGAACGCGACGACCTGAGCGACCTGCTGCCGCTGGCTCGCTGATTCTATTCCGGCTCTCCTTGTCAGGACAGCACCGTAAAGCAAACAGCGGAGCTGTTTGTAGGTGCTGTGCGAGCCGACAGGCGAGCTGGCAAACCGCGCGCGAAGCGCGTCCACAATTGCAGGACCAGCACCGTAAAGCAAACAGCGGAGCTGTTTGTAGGTGCTGTGCGAGCCGACAGGCGAGCTGGCAAACCGCGCGCGAAGCGCGTCCATAATTGCGGGACCAGCACCACTCAACCAATTACAACCGAATCAATGGCTCTTCAGTCATACTTAACAATCCACAAACAAACCCGAATGAATAAAGGCACCCACTACCGGGTGCCTTTATTCGTTACTGCGCTTTCGATACTGGATTCTCAGTACCGACTACCGTCACTGCTTCGGCTTGAGCGCGCTCGGAATCGGGCGCGGCTTCGGCATCGGAATCGGCTTGTGAGGAGCTACCGGCTTGGCGGCCGTCGTCTTCGGGAATTCACCGCTGGTGGCCTTGGCCGCAGCCTCAGCCGCCCACTTGGCGTACTCGTCCAAATCATCGTCCGCAACGGGAGCGGCATGCTTGCTGTTGGCGGAATCATCGGATTTCACATCGGTGTCCGCATATTGGTCTTCAACGTCGGCGAACGGGTCAACAGAACCTGTTCCCGGCTCTTGCTCACTCAGCTCTTTTGCCAGCTCATCGTAATCGGTGTCGGTAGTCAGATACTTCAGCTTACGGGCTATTTTCTGCTGTTTTGCCTTCTGACGTCCGCGGCCCATCTGACCCCCTGAAATTACTATGCTGTTCGATTCATCAACTTAAGAGAGTACCACCTAAAATGTCCATGTTCGTTGTCGGCTCACACTTTTACCATAAAAGCGTTTATTTCCAAGGCACTTTCAAAGGAATCCGCATGACCGACGAGCAGCAACTGACAGCGGCAGGCAATGAAATGAGCGCGAGCTTCCTCGCAGCGAAGAAGCGTTCCGACGAGACGCTTGCCAAGCTCGAGGCCGAGCCCGGCAAGTTCACGATGCTCACCGGCGACCGCCCCACCGGGCGTCTGCACCTGGGCCACTACTTCGGCTCCATCAAGGAGCGCGTGGCCATGCAGAACAAGGGCGTGCATTCGAACATCATCATCGCGGACTACCAGGTGATCACCGACCGCGACACCACCGAGCACATCCAGGAGAACGTGCTCAACTTGGTGCTTGACTACATGGCCGCCGGCATCGACCCGAAGAAGACCATGATCTACGCGCACTCCGCCGTGCCGGCCGAGAACCAGCTGCTGCTGCCGTTCCTCTCCCTGGTCACCGAGGCTGAGCTGCACCGCAACCCCACCGTGAAGTCCGAGATGGAGGCGTCCGGCCACGCGCTGACCGGCCTGCTGCTCACCTATCCGGTGCATCAGGCATGCGACATCCTCTTCTGCAAGGCCAACGTGGTGCCGATCGGCAAGGACAACCTGCCGCACATCGAGATCACCCGCACCATCGCCCGTCGTTTCAACGAACGCTACGCCAAGAAGCACCCGGTGTTCCCGGAGCCGGCCGCCATCCTGTCCGACGCGCCTGAAATCCCGGGCCTCGACGGCCGCAAGATGAGCAAGTCGTACGGCAACTCCATCATGCTGGGCGCCACGGCCGAGGAGACCGCCAAGCTCATCAAGAAGAGCCCCACCGACTCCGAGCGCCGCATCACCTTCGACCCGATCGCCCGCCCGCAGGTCTCGGCGCTGCTGACCACCGCTGGCCTGGTGACCGGCCGCGACCCGAAGGACATCGCCGAGGAGATCGGTGACGCCGGCGCAGGCGCGCTCAAGGCGTATGTGATCGAATCCGTGAACAGCTTCCTGGCCCCGCACCGCGAGCGCCGGGCGGAGCTCGCCAAGGACATGGACTACATCCGCGACGTGCTCGAAGACGGCAACAAGCGCGCCAACGCCATCGCCGAGGAGACCCTCGACCAGGTGCGCGAGGCCATGGGCATGAAGTACTGACCGGCTCCGACCGGTTCGGGGCCTCCGCCAAATCCATCATCCGAATCCCGCTCATTGCAATGACTACGGTCGTGCAATGAGCGGGATTTGCTGTATCTCATCGGCAACACGCCGCGATGCGTTTCAAACTGTCGCAAAAAGCAGGTGCAGCAACGGGCGCGCGCAATAAGACAGCCGCGAAAATCGACATCACCGGATTAAATCATGCTGATCATGCCTCGGCAACATGCCTCGGCAACATGCCTCGGCAACAGCTATCTGCTTTCAATGAGGTACTTTTACGACTTTGCGGAAAGCTATCTGCCTTCAATGAGGTATCGAAAACAGGAAACCGAGAGTATGTCTGGCGTTATTGCAGTGCTTGTACTCGCAATATCCCGTTATAGGCACCACACTGAAGGCAGATAGCTTTCCGCAAAGCCCCGGATGTACCTCATTGAACGGAGATACAAGAAAATAGAGGAGCGCACGTCCACATCTCCGAGGCATGGCGCAGTATTCCACGGAAACCCTTGTCCACAACAACGTCATTCCCGACGAAGCAACACCATCATGGGACTCATCATGGCCCGTCACCTCGATGAAACACGTACCACCCACATCACGTACCTCAGAACCCATGGATGAGCAGCAATCAGAGACGTTCCCCACTCACAGTAGTGATACGCGAGCAACATACGACGTATCTATGCGACGGCATCTAACTCATCCGAGGCAGCACCAAAAACAGCACCATCACCATTGCCGGCATGCAACAATGGCGTGAAATGGAGCTTCTCATGCATCGGCTTGCGACGCAAACCCCGACCATCGCAAACCTGCAATATGGTCTTGCGAGCAGTCAGCTCGACATGCTGCCCGACTACCTCCTCTATCCTCCTCGCCACCCTTCTCGCCAAGGCTTCTTCGCTCTCATCGTCTCCGAGGTCGAGTTTGGTGACCTGCACGTATTGCCATCCTTCATCTTCAATCGCCTGCCGTCTTCTCGTGTCATTCAGCCATTGTCCGGCATGATGAGAACCATCGTATTCAATGCAGACCTTGAATTCCGGATACGCCAAATCAAGGTACACGGGCTTGCGATTCCTTCCTGCGACAATCGGGTAATTCACCTGCGGGCAGTCCAAACCATATTTCAGCATCACCAACCGCGTTCGACTCTCCATCGAAGAGTCCGTGCCGCTTCTCGCCAACAGCAATGCCCGTTTGCAATTCTCATAACCCGGGAACAGTCTGGCCCGCTTTCCTTCGCCTTGCATGGTTCGAACCTGCGATTCCGCCGCATGCACATATGCGGCGAGTTCGTCCAATGTCGTTCGGCACAACCTCCCGTTCCTGCGCATCATCGAATCGGCCAGCACTATGAGTTCCTCCAAATCCAGATAGGCTGCGAACATCGCCCATGTGCAAGCTGGGGACGTGCACGGGAATTGACGTTCGACCATGACCTCGTCCAAAGGAAACGACCAGACGACCGGCGTGACACCATAAATACGGTATCGTTGGCTCGCATGCGAGACGGCGACTACGGCAGTGTTCTTCAGCCGTCGGCATTTACTGGACAGTCGGGGCAGCTCAATCGCCTGAAGCTCCAAAGCGGTCATCAGGGCATAAGGAGGACGCCACCCGCTACGCTGCTGAATCTCTGCGCACGCTTTCATGCGCTGGTACTTGAGTTCCGTCAGTTCCGACAATGTGTCCGCCCCGCCCATGATGATCACTCCTTTGTGACATACAGCACGGGTATTGGGAACCCGCATAATCGCAAGTCTAAAGACCGACGCCACCGCTTGTCCATCGTCCTGTTTTTCTGGTGGATAAATGTGGATAACACGGTGGATAACCCGGTGGATAACTCCGCATATGGCACAGGGTAGCCCGAGTTGTTCCCGGAACCGCAGCCAGCATTCACACAGGCGTGGCATGATGTCGGTATGAGCAGCTTGGTGCATATCGTCAATGCAGGTATTCCCGGAACGCGGGGACACGTGGACGTGGTGCTTCGCAATGGGAGCGTCGCGTCCGTCAGCCCGACCCCGACAGCGGAGAACGGTGGCGCTATGACGCGCAGCGGAGGCTCGCCGTCCGGCGAATCCACAACCGATGGGGGCGCAACCACAACCACCATCGACGCTGATGGGCTGTGGGTCATTCCCGGTCTGTGGGACTGCCACACGCATTTCACGCAATGGGCCAAGACACTGGGGCGTCTCGATCTCATCAATGCGCATTCGGCGGCCGAGGCGATGGATATGCTGCGCGCGCATCTGGATGAACGACGCGCGGCCGGGACCCTCAACCCTGATGCGTTCGTAGTGGGCATGCGTTTCCGTCATTCGCTGTGGGCCGACGACGAGCAGCCCACGCTGGCTGCCATCGACGCCGCGTCCGGCGAGCAGCCGGTGGCGCTTTCCAGTGCGGACATGCACTGTGGTTGGGTCAATTCCGCGGCGGCGCGCCGGCTCGGGGTCCACGTGGACGGCAAGACCGGCCTCGTGGGCGAGCTCGAGTGGTTCAACGCGTACACGCAATTCGATTCGGTTCCGGGAGCCGCCGAGGAGACCGACCGGTTGTTGCGCGAGGCGGAGAAGGACGCTGCCGGCAAGGGCATCGTCGGCATCCGAGACTACGAAATGGCCGAGAACATCAACACATGGATCGCTCGTTTCTCGGCCGGCATCAACGGCCTGCGGGTGGATACCGGCGTCTATCCCGAACGTCTGCGGGAGGCTATCGACGCAGGCTGGCATACCGGCGACCCGTTGCCCGGCAGCCATGGCCTGGGGCGCGTCGGCGCCATGAAGCTCATCGCGGACGGCTCGCTCAACACACGTTCCGCGTATTGCTCCACGCCGTATTCCGGCATCGAACCCCCAACCTACGGCACCCTGAGCTACACGCCGCAGCAGATTGAGGATTACATGCGTCTGGCCACCGAACATGGCTTCGACATCGCCTGCCACGCCATTGGAGATGAGGCAAACACCATTGTTCTGAACGCGGCGGAGGCCACCCATGCCCACGGCTCGATCGAGCATGCCCAGATGCTCAAGCCCCGGGATATTCCACGCCTGGCGGCGTTGGGCCTTGATGCGAGCATCCAGCCCCAGCATGCGATGGACGACCGAGACGTCATAGCTCGATTCTGGGCCCATCCCGCCGGCATCCCCTACCCGTTCCGCGCTCTCGCCGATACCATGGCTGTGGCTGCCGAAGATGCGCGCACGCGCGGAATCACGGGCATTCCCGGCAGCGGCCGATACGGACAAGCGCGGTTGCGCATGGGGTCCGACGCGCCGGTTGCGCCGCTCGATCCATGGTTGGCCATTTCCGCCGCCGTGTTCGAGACCGAAAGCTCGGATCGCGAGCCATTCCAGCCGGAGCAGCGTTTGAGCATTCGCACCGCATTGTCCGCGTCGACGGCCTTGGGACGCGAGTCCGTTCAACCAGGAGACCCGGCTGACCTCGCGCTACTTGACGTTGACCCATACTCCATTGACACGCCTGAGGACATGCGTGCTTTGTCCACGCACGTGGCGATGACATTCCTAGACGGCATGCGCACGCATTAGCGTCATGGTCCCGCGAATAATGTTTTCTTCATCCGCATACACGGTTAGCCTGATCATGCCTCGGCAACAGCTATCTGCCTTCAATGAGGTACTTTTACGACTTTGCGGAAAGCTATCTGCCTTCAATGAGGTATCGAAAACAGGAAACCGAGAGTATGTCTGGCGTTATTGCAGTGCTTGTACTCGCAATATCCCGTTATAGGCACCACACTGAAGGCAGATAGCTTTCCGCAAAGCCCCGGATGTACCTCATTGAAGGCAGATAGCCGTTCACACGCCGCGGACCTCGGACTCCATGACCTTCATCGGCTCATCCACCAACACGGAACCGTTGGGCAGGGTGCCGGGCAACGGGTCGTCCATGTAGTGGTCGAATTCATAGAGCATCTGGTCGCTCGGCGCCTTGGTCACGAGCGACACCACCACAATGAACAACAGCGAGACGATGAATGCCGGCAACAGCTCGTAGATGGCGAACACCCCGCCCATCGGCTTGATGAGGTTATGCCAGATCAGCACGGTCGCGGTGCCGGAAAGCATGCCGGCCACCGCCCCGGCCCGGTTGGTGCGCCTCCAATACAGCGCGCACAGCATCAGCGGCCCGAACGAGGCGCCCAGACCTGCCCACGCATAGGAAACCACCTGGAAGATCGAGGAATTCTGGTCGAACGCCACGAGAACACCGAACAGGAACATCACGACAAGCGTCAATCGGGCCACGATCATGACCTGCCTGTCGGTGGCCTTCTTGTGGAACAGCCCACGGAAGATGTTCTCGCCCATGGCGGAGGCGCCGATAATCATGTACGACGAGCTGGAGCTCATGGAAGCCGCGAAAATGCCGGACACCACCACGCCACACACAAAGCTCGGCAGTAGGGCCTGCGCCAACACGATGAAAATGGTTTCAGCGGATGCCGCAGTGAGCAGGTGGGTGGGCATCATCGCGCGTCCCACAAGTCCGATGCACACGGCGCTGGCCAATGACAGCACGCACCATCCCGTCGCGATGATTCGGGACTTGCGCACTTCCTCGACGCTGCGAATCGACAGGAACCTCACCAGCACCTGCGGCATGCCGAAGTACCCGAGGCCCCACGCCAGCATCGAAACAATGGTGATGACGCCGTAGTCGGTCGGCGCGCCGAAGAGCGCACGCCCCGCTTCGACGATCTGCTCCCCGCTCACCGGGTCAAGCTGAGGAGCCGCTACTTGGGTGCCGGAAAGGAATCCGGGGATGGACTGCAGAAACGCCACGGTATTGCCGATGCCGCCCGCAGACGCCACTGTGCCGATGAACACCACAGCGAGCGCGAAGAACATTAGCAGGCCTTGGATGAAGTCGGTCATCACGACCGAAAGATAACCGCCGACGATGGTGTAGACGAACACCACTGCCGCGCCGACGATCATCATCACGTGGTAGTCAAAGCCGAAGAGCGCGTGGAACAGCTTGCCGACCGTGACGAAGCAGCTGCCCACATACACGCAGAAGAACACCAGAATGATGACGGCGGCGATCGTGGAGATCACGCCACGACGGTCATGGAAGCGCTTGGCGAAGAAATCCGGGATGGTGATGGCGTCGCCGGCCACCACCGAGTAGCGGCGCAGGCGCCGAGCCACGAGCTTCCAGTTGAGATAAGTGCCGAGCGCCAGTCCGATGGAGGTCCACATCGGGTCGGCCGCGCCGGTGAAGTAGGCCAGGCCCGGCAGGCCCATGAGCAGCCAGCCGGACATGTCGGAGGCCTCGGCGCTCAGCGCGGTGAGCCATGGCCCCACGCCACGCCCGCCCGCGAAGTATTCCTTGGAGGAGGAGTTGGACCGTTTGGAGTAGATGAATCCGATGGACAGCATGGCTGCGAAATACAGCACCATGGCCAGCAAAATCCAGAAATCGTTTGCCAACTGCGTTCCTCTCTGCTCTATTGGCTCTATTGGCTCTCTTGCGCGCTGTACTTTTCGATTGAGCGATGCCGACGCTTGCCGCTATCCGCCCGATAGTAGCGGATAGCGGCTCCCCATGCCCAGTCATCGACACGATGCTGAGACTCGGGTGCCGACTAGATGTCGTATCGCCAGGATTTGTCGGTGATGACGCGGGCCATCGCCAGGCCGATCGGCAGGCAAATGATCACCATGAACGCGCGGAACGCCCAATCCAGCGCATTCAACGTGTCGAAACTGCCGAGGTACCACATGGCACGGTACATGTACAGGCCCGGAACCATGATCACGATCGACGGCACGGTCAGGCAGATACGCGGATAGCCGAGGTGCGGGGGCAGCCAGCCCTTGCGCACCGACGAACGCCATGCGGAGGCGAGCAGGCCGGCCAGCAACGCACCGATGAACGCACCGGCTTCAGGCGGCACGTTCATCAGTTCGACGATCTCCAGTCGCAACGTGTCGGTGATGGCGCCAATCAACGCGGCGACCAGGCACATGCGTTGCGGCGAATTGAACATGATGGAGAAGCCCCACACACCGAGGAACGCGAACATGAAGCGCAGCACCCCATTCACCCAGACGTTGAGTCCCAACGGCTCGAATCCGGTGGGGTTCAGATGCACGATGGTGGCGACCATCCAACCTGCGAGCGTGGCCATCAGCACGATGCACAGGAAGTACATCAGGCGCTGGATGCCTGACGGGAAGTCGATTTTGGCCATGTCGAGACCGCTGGTGATCAGCGGGAATCCGGGGATAACGAACAGCATGGCACCGATGTACGCGGTGTCGTGCTGCAGCGCCACCGGGTCGAACAGGCCGATGAGTCGCAGGGTGCCGGTGCAGGCGAGCGCCGCGACGGCCACGCATACGAACGTGACGAAGAACTGGTTGAGATGGTGTTTGAACAGCCGGCGCCGCAGCCAGTGCCCGAGGCCGGCGCCGACGAACGCACCGATCATATCGTACGGACCGCCGCCGAGCAGGAACACGAAGGATGCACAGGCGATGGCCGAGGCGAGTCCCGCGAAGGCCGGTGAATACAACGGCTTGCGACGCTCAATCATGTCGAGGCGCTGGTGGGCCTGCCGCACGGTGATGCCAGGGCGCCCCTTCACCGGCTGCTGGCCGACATGGTCGAAGTGGGCGGCGTACTCGCCCTTCGGCGGTTTGTGCGGATTCCCATGACGGTCGGTCGTCGCGGCGGAGACAAAACCGTCGTCCGGCGCAGCACCGTGGCGGCCGGCATGGCCGTGACCGCCATGCACGTCGTGGACATGATGCATTTGATCGCGGATATCCCGGAATTCATGGGCTTCACGGCTCGCCCCTGCGGCAGCGCCGTCTGCACCGGCAGTGCCAGCATTACCTACATCGCCAGCAACACCGACAGTGCCATCCTCTGCGGCTGGCGATTCCGCCGCACCGGCTGCATCGGCCGCCGCACCAGCCGCACTCGTCGCACCGGCGGAATCACTCATATTGTCGACGAATTCCGCGAACTCGACGCCCATCACTTCGGCATCCGCCTGCCCGTCCTCATCGCCATTACGGTGGCGATGGGCAAGGCGCCGGCGTTCCTCCTGCTCGGCGACGGCCGCCCTCGCAGCCAGCGATTCGGTCATCGCGGACTGCGACCAGTCCGTCTCGTGCACGTTGAGCTGTTCGGCCAGCGGCTGGCCCGGATCGGTGTGTCGGCTGGCCTCCTCGAGCGCGTCGAGCACGGCGTCCTGACCTTCCCGCGCATCCGCGCCGACCTGCTCATGCTGCACTTCGGCTTCCTGAGCCTCCGCCTGACGCTCCTTCTTCTCCTCGCGAATCCGCTTGGAAAGATCCGCCGATATCTGCGAGGCGTCCTTCTCGTCGAGATGCTGCATCAGCCCGGAAGACACCTCGGAGGTCTTGTGATACATCGACTCCTCGCCAAGGTTCACGCTGAACCAGTCGGCGAAATGCTCGAGCAGCCAGATGCGCTCGGTATTGACGCCGGTAGTAGGCAGATCGATGACTTCGGTGATGCGGTCCTTGCCGTCCGTGCAGGCGGCTTCGATGTCCGTGAGGTTGACGTCGGCGCGCACGTGCACGCCGAGCGGGTAGGCGATGCGGTGCATCATCTCGCGCACACGGAACGATCCGGTGCCGGCTGAGAGGTCGAGCAGGCCCACGCGCACGATCACGCTGGCTTTGGCTGCGATGCCGGCTTCGGTGATCGGCTTGTCCCAGTCGCGCTCGATGTCCTCCATGTCCAAAGGAATGGAGTGGGTGTGGAAATGCTGCACGGCGATGGCACCGTGTTCGTCGGGTTTGCGGTGTTCCTGATGCGTCTGCGGGTGCTCGATGTGATTCGTCTGCTGCTGCATGCGATTCCCCACTTCCCTAACTTAGTCTCTCGACTCTCGACTGTTGTGTCAGTGTTCCCGCTGCGTTCCTGCTGCATTACCGCTTCCGCGGCGGATTGCACAGTGTCTGCACTGCCGCGAATGGCTGGACGTATCACCGGGATGGATTCGCGGCCAGTGTCTGCCGAGTGGCGTCACGCGCGGGTTTACCGATGCATCCGCAGATGCGTCTCGTCCTAGAACACTCACGGCCCACCAGCAACTCAACGTACCCCGCGCCCTTCCCCGTGCGCACAGTCCCCCAGCTTGCGGTTTCATTTTTTGGACGTTTTCTATTCGATATGTGGAATCAAGAGAAGTGGCGCCACAGGAAGCGCCATTGCCGTCGCGCACACCGGGGCAGCGAATCCGGCATATGGTACCCACACAGTGGACTTCGTAACGTAAATGGCGATTATGCGGCGATACACTGTTGCCCACACAACAACCACGTTGAATACGGGCTGTGGGCTCGCAACGACTGGCCTCAACAACCGCGGAGGAGCCGCGGACGACCAGCAGACCGAGCAACCTGATATTCAGCAAAGGAGGTTAATTTGGCATCAGAAGAAGAACAGATCACTCCCGCTGACGCCGCCATCGTCACCACCGGAACCGGCAAGAAGGGTCCGGAGGAGCATGATCTTCCCGAAAACCTGAAGTACGACATGGATCTGTGCCTGCGGATTCTGCGCGACGTACTGGGCGAATACAATCCCGAACTGCTCTCCACGTTCGACACCGTGCGCAATTACGCGGTCGAGGCCAGCGCCGAGCACTTCGGCGGCTTGGTGGATCCGAACCCCGGCCATGATGGACTGAAGGCCGCCGTCGAGGTCATCGACAACATGACCCTGCACGACGCCCAGCTGCTCGCGCGCGCGTTCGCCACTTACTTCCACCTTGCCAACCTTTCCGAGGAGAACTACCGCGTCTCCGTGCTGCGCCAGCGCGAGAACGACGTCACCGACGACCAGGCCTTCGACCCGGTCAACGAGATGACGTCCGCCTACCACCAGCTCATCAACGAGATGGGCCCGGCCAAGGCCAAGGAGCTGCTCGACCGCCTGGAGTTCCACCCGGTCTTCACCGCGCACCCCACCGAGGCCCGCCGCAAGGCCGTGGAAGGCAAGATCCGCCGCATCTCCGAACTGCTCGAGGAGCACAAGGCCCTTGGCGGGTCGGACAAGAAGGAGAACCTGCGTCGCCTCTACAACGAGATCGACGCCCTGTTCCGCACCTCCCCGATCGCGCTGAAGAAGCCGACCCCCGTCGAGGAAGCGGACACGATTCTCGACATCTTCGACAACACGCTGTTCCACACCATCCCCAAGGTCTACCGCCGCTTCGACGACTGGGTCCTGGGTTCCAAGGCCGGCCTCGTGCCGCCGGTGTGCCCCGCGTTCTTCCACCCGGGCAGCTGGATCGGCTCCGACCGCGACGGCAACCCGAACGTCACCGCCAAGGTCAGCCGTCAGGTGGCCCGCAAGTTCTCCGACCACGTGCTCGCCGCCCTTGAAGAGGCCACCCGCACCGTGGGCAAGAACCTCACGATGGAGGCCGAGACCACGCCGCCGAGCTCCGCTCTGCGTATCCTGTGGAGCCACCAGAAGGAGATGAGCGAGCGTCTGACCGACAAGGCCGCCCTGATCTCCACCAAGGAGCTGCACCGCGCCGTGATGCTGGTGATCGCCGATCGCCTGCATTACACCATCGAGCGCGACGCCGACCTCATGTACCACACCTGCGATGACTTCATCGCCGACCTCAAGACCGTCCAGCAGTCGCTGGCCGACGCGGGTGCCAAGCGCTCCGCCTACGGCCCGCTGCAGGACCTCATCTGGCAGGCCGAAACCTTCGGCTTCCACATGGTCGAAATGGAGTTCCGTCAGCATTCCGTGGTGCATTCACGCGCCCTCGCGGACATCCGCGAGCACGGCCTGCACGGCGAACGCGGCGAACTGCAGCCGATGACCCACGAGGTGCTCGACACCTTCCGCGCCCTCGGCTCCATCCAGAAGCGCAACGGTCTGAAAGCCGCACGCCGCTACATCATCTCCTTCACCAAGAGTGCCCAGAACATCAAGGATGTCTACGAGCTCAACCGTCTGGCGTTCGCACACCCCGAGGATGTGCCGACCATCGACGTGATCCCGCTGTTCGAACAGCTTGAGGATCTGCAGAACTCGGTGGACGTGCTCGAGGAAATGATCAAGATCCCCGAGGTGCAGGCTCGTCTGAAGGCCACCGGCAACAAGCTCGAGGTCATGCTCGGCTACTCCGATTCCTCGAAGGACGCCGGCCCGACCTCCGCCACACTGGCCCTGCACTCCGCCCAGGAGCGCATCGCCAAGTGGGCCGAATCGCATGACATCGACCTGACCCTGTTCCATGGCCGCGGCGGCGCCGTCGGTCGTGGCGGCGGCCCGGCCAACCGCGCGGTGCTCGCCCAGCCGGTCGGCTCCGTGAAGTGCCGCTTCAAGCTCACCGAGCAGGGCGAGGTCATCTTCGCCCGCTACGGCAACCCGGTGCTGGCCATCCGCCACGTCGAATCCGTGGCCGCGGCGACCCTGCTGCAGTCCGCCCCGAGCGTGGAGAAGCGCAACACCGACATGACCGAGAAGTATGCCAACATGGCGCACGCGCTGGACGATGCCGCTCACGAGCGCTTCCTCGACCTGCTGCACACGCCTGATTTCGCCCAGTGGTTCTCCACCGTGACGCCGCTGACCGAAATCGGTCTGCTGCCGATCGGCTCCCGCCCGGCGAAGCGCGGCCTCGGCGCGAAGTCCCTGGACGATCTGCGCACGATTCCGTGGATCTTCTCCTGGGCTCAGGCCCGCATCAACCTGGCCGCTTGGTACGGTCTGGGCACCGCATGCGAGAAGTTCGGCGATCTCCAGACGCTGCGCGAGGCGTATGAGGAATGGCCGCTGTTCTCCACCTTCATCGACAACATCGAGATGTCCATCGCCAAGACGGACGAGCGCATCGCCAAGATGTACCTCGCCCTCGGCGACCGCGAGGACCTCAACGAGAAGGTGCTGAGCGAGATGGAGCTCACCCGCAAGTGGGTGCTCGACATCGTCGGCGACAAGTGGCCGCTGCAGCACCGTCACGTGCTCGGTCAGGCCATCCGCATCCGCTCTCCGTACGTGGACGCCCTGTCCGTCACTCAGGTGCTGGCGCTCAAGTCGCTACGCAAGAAGGTGGACAAGGAAGAGCTCTCGCAGAGCCAGCAGGCCGGATTCATCTATCTGATCCTCTGCACGGTCTCCGGCGTCGCCGCAGGCCTGCAGAACACGGGCTGACGTTTTGGCCGGTGTTGGGCCGCACGCGCGGCCCAACACCGCTGGGAAAGCCCAGTGGTCTTTCCCAAGCCAAAACGTAGCGGTGGGTTTTGCGCAATAGCTTTGCGCGCGCAAAACCCACCGCAGCACAGCAACCCCGCGTCTAGCGGGGTTTCCTTTTTATCAGCGCATATCAGCGCATATAGAATCCCCATTCACCAAAGTGGGGATTTCCCGTTTCCCGAGATTTCCGTTGCCTGATACAGCTTGGCAGCTGCTTCCATTCCACATAATCTTATCGATGAGATAATTGATATTCCAGTGCAATGAGGCTTATGACAATGCATGTCACCGAATTAATGTCAGGGACCTCCGCTTCGCGCCGGAGGTCCTTTTTGTTCGGGCTCCTATAGTGGCAATGCAGCAAGCCGATTAATCGCCCATAATGGCACATTCAGCAGCCAGTCATCGTCACGATACCCAGCAAGACTGGTGCGCACTGCTTTATGCAGGTCGAAATGGCCAACAGCCACACGCAGGCTCTTGGCTTGAAGGTTCTCTTGCGCCTTTACTTCAATGGGGAGAACTGTATCTGGATGGTCAACGACAAAATCAACTTCCGCACGACCCGTTGGCGACGACCAATAATACGGGGATAGCCTTTGCGCCACGAGCTGCTGACATACGTATTGCTCAGTGAAGGCTCCCTTGAACTCAGTAAATAGTTTCTCTCCCTCAAGGATCGTCGATGGACTAAGGCGAGCCAGCGCCCCCAATAGACCACAGTCCACAGCGAACAACTTGAACGCAGCGGAGTCCTCATACGCCGCTAATGGCGTGCGAATAGCCGTGACCGCTGAAACTTTTGTAATGGCTCCATAATCGCGAAGCCACTGAATGCTTTCTTCGAATTCCCTAGCGCGTGCGCCGGGCCGCAAGGCACCGTATATGAACTTTCGATTCTCCTTTGCCAGCTGCGATGGTAGAGAAGCCCAAACCATACGGATTCTCTCAAGGATACGTAGCGGCGCATGTTTCGAGAAGTCCCCGTCATAATCATCAAGAATCTCACGCTGCAATTTACGGGCTTCGTTGAAATCGTGATGTTCCGCGAAATCCGCAACTACTGCCGGCATTCCGCCAACAACCATATATTCCTTCAGCCAGTTCTTAAGCCGATCCCGGAATCCGGAATCCAAATCTGCAATACCTGCGCCGTCGCTCATGGCATCAGCCATCATTCCTTGGCCGATGGCGCGAAGGTACTCCGTGAAATCCATTGGACGCAATGTCAACGTATCGACTTTGCCAACCGGGTACGAAGTGTCTGCATGTCTGGCAATACCCATGTATGAGCCAGTCGCAATAACGTGATATTCACGAGCATCTTCGCAGAAATACTTCAGCGCAGTCAATGCGCGCGGACATTCTTGAATCTCATCAAGGAGCACCAAGGTATCTGTCGTGATAGGAACACCTGTTTCGAGGCTGATGTTACGCAATATCCTGCTCACATCTAAATCGCCGTCAAAGAAACTCCTCGCACGCTCATTGTTCATGAGGTCGATACGCGCCACTGCCTCATATCGTGTACGCCCGAACTCCTCCGACAGCCACGTTTTGCCCGTCTGACGGGCGCCTCGAATAATGAGCGGCTTTCTATTTCGAGATGTCTTCCAGGCCTCAAGCTGCTTCATAGCCGTACGATCCATAGTCAACCCCAATCTCCTACAGAAAATGTGCGAGTAAAACACATTTTATGTACAAGAAATGTGTGAGTCAAACCATTGTTCCGCGCTAGTTATAGTGGAAGGACCAACGCTAACGCATAATACAGAGCAAAAACGACAGCTCCCCTTGAGGGGACACCTTGAGGGGAGCTGTCGGGCGCAGGCTGACTGGGGGAAAACAGCCCCGGCCAAATCTGCAATCAGCTACGGCTACGCAGCCTCTTGAGCAGCAGACCCGCGCCAGCCAGCAGCACTGCGGCACCTGCCACAGATGCCACGGCAGCACCGGTGAGCGGCATATGCTTCTGGTTATTGCCAGAGTTGGCGCCCGCACCGGAATCAGAGTTCTGACCGCCAGTGTTTCCATCTGGCTTGCCGGTCTGCTCGCCGTTGTTGTCGCCACCCGAGGGCTTCTGTTCCGAATCCTCAACAACCGTCACCTCAACGGAACCGCTGCGCGCGGGGTCGGCCACGGAAGTGGCGGTGATGGTCACCGTACCGGCTTTTACGCCCTTGACCGCGCCATGCTCGTCAACCGTCGCAACCTGCTCGTCGGACGAAGTCCACTGCACGGACTTGTCTGCAACGGAATCGGGAGTGACCGAGGCGTTCAGCGACAGCGTCTCCCCCACCTTGAGCGAGGCCTTGCCATCGGCGGAAACGCCTTCGCCGCTCACCGTCACACCGCTCACGGAGTCGATCACATTACCGTCCGCAATCGGGTAGAACGTGATGGAATCCACGTTCGGCGCGACGCCCCACGAGACCGCCGCCTTGCGCGAGCCGACTTCGTCCCAGTTGCCGAGGGTCAGCGCGCCGCCATGAGTGGTCACGGTCACCGAACGGTTCATGAAGTGCTTCTCGGTGTAGGTGTATCGGAACGAGCCACGAGCAATCTCCTGTTCGCCCTCATGCACCTGAAGCCCCAAATCCACGACCTGCGGGTTGTAGGAGTGGCTGCCGATGAACGCATCATTGGAGAAACGCACCACCATGTTGTACGTGCCGGCCGGCACACCAGTCACGGTCATTGTGCCCTTGTTGTTCTGCACGACGGTGGGCACGTGGTTGGCATCGGCTTCAACACGAGTCTGGTCGCCGTAGCCGGCCTTGCCGCTTTCGTTGGTCACGAACTGGTTCCCCAATCCAGTGACGAACGACTTACCGCTGGCGTCTGAGGCATCATCCTTCTGGACCTTGGCACCGCCGCTCAACTGTGCGTCCTCGGCCTCGAAGCGAATCGCCTTGGAATCCGACTCCGATGCACGCGCGGTGGTGACACTCGCCACACGCACCCCCGCCTCACCGGACAGGGTGAGCTGGTTAATGCCTTCGGAGAATGCCACGCGCACGGTCGAAGTCTGCGCGCCGTCCGATTGGGCGGTGACATCGGCCGCGCTCTGTCCGTTCACGGACAAGACGAAGTGAGCACCCTTGGCGGCATTGTAGGCAATCGTCACGTTCTGGTAGCCGGCCTCCCACGCGTGGGCGAAGACATCCGCACGACCACCATTGAGGTCGGCGAATCCGTTCGTGCCGTTGCCGTCATAAGCCAGTACCGCGCCGGAATCCAAGCGCATGTCTGAGGCTGGGTAGGTCACCTGATCGACCGGCGTACTGTCACCACGGGAGACCTGGTAGAGCAGCAGCTTGTCCGATTCATTGTCCAGATCAGTGGCCTCCACCGTAATGGCGTGCTTGCCCTTGGTCAGACCGTCCAGCACGATTTCCGCACTACCGCGATACTTCCACTTGGCGGCCTCCTTCAGCGCCAGCTCGGCAGGCACATTCAGATCACCAACCGATTTGCCGTCGACGTACACATGATTGACGCCCGGGAAGCCGGCCGGAGCGGTAATGAGCTGCAGACGGTAGGAGCCGTCAGCCGGCACGTCCACATTCCACGTCATCTTGGCGCCGTTATTGAAATTGCCGACATCCCCATTGCCGGAGAACATGAAGTTGCCCCAGGAACCGGTATTGTCGCTCTTCGTATATGCCTTGGCACCGTCAGACAGCGTGGTGTTCTCGGCTTCGATGGCCTGCAGCGAGCGACCGTTTTCGGCGTTGTCCAGCACAGTGGCAACGTCCTGATGAGGCGTCACCACAAGCTGATAGCCAGCGTAGCGATCGATGCTGGTGGTGGTCACGTCAAGCGTGCCATTGACAAGCTTCTGATCGCTCAGCACGTTCACCACGCGCGGGGTTGCGGCAACACCGTCCGGGCCGGTGTAGGCGTTCTCACGCACCTGAACATCCACGCTCTCGCCGAACACCGACTGATCCAGCCCGGTCATGTGCACGGTGACCGGAATATTCGCGCCGATCTTGGTGGCATCATTGGCACCGCCGTACAGCACGGTCGCCTTGCGGTTCGTGGCATCGATGGCAGCCACGCCCTGCAGGTTATCCACGCTATCAGGGTGTTCGCTGGTCACCTTGACGGTCTGCGTGCCGCGCAAATCGCCGTACCACTTGTACAGCCACCAACCGCCGTTGGCCGAGTTGGCCCGAGCCATATTGTCGTTGAGATTGCCGGCGTAGTTCCAGTACGCGGTCTGCGCCTGTACCTTGGTGCTCTCGAACATGCTCATCCATTGGATCAGCTGACCGGGCACGGACATATCACGCAGTTCGCCGAATTCGGAGATGTTGATGGCGCGCGGCGTGATGCCGAGCTCCTGTTCGAAGCTGCGGTACTGGTTATAGTGGCTGCGATAGTTCTTCAGTGAACCGTTGCCGAGTTCGTGCCAGACGATCACGTCGGGCAAGGTGTTGGCGGCTTTGGAGCTTTCCAGCAGAGCCTTGGTGCGGTTCGCACGCCACACACTGTCGCCGGGCCCGGCAATCAGCGCATGGTCGGCGGTCGGCTTGACGCCGTTCACATTGGTTTTCTCGCCGGACTTGTACTGGTTCCACACCTTCTGAATCGTGGCGTAGGCATCATTCCAGTCGGTGAGGAATTGCTTGTAGATATCAGCGTGGGCGTTATCGCCAGAGGGATACCAGTTGCCGCCATCCGGCTCGTTGAACGGCATGAACACGATCTTGTCCGGGTGAGAGGTGTTGGCCAGAATCTTGTTCATCACCACTTCGAGCACTTCGTCGAAGTCCCAGCGATCGTTGGGGGCGTTGTCCGTGTAAGTGCCATACTGCGCATCATTGGGATCCACGTCCAACTTGTAGGAGCGCGTATCGCCGGGGCGTTTGCCGCCGTTGTAGGACCAGTCCGGGTACCAATCCTGAAGGTTGACCACCAGCTCCTCGCCGCCGTTGTTGAAGAACTGGTTCTCCACCGCCAGCACGTCGGCGCTGGGGTGCTGCAGACCATCGGCGGGCTTCTGCGAAGTTACTTGCACGCGAGCGCCATCGAGGATGGCGTCCGTGGGCGAACCCTCATCGCCCAGGCCGTACAGCATGCCGGACGAGCCGCCATAGAAATCGCCGGTCGTCGTGCCGTAATCAACATTCAGCGTCTGTACCGGCGCGGCCTCCTCCGCCGTCGCCGAGCTGACCGGCATTCCTATGCCCAGCGGCAGAACAATCGCCGCGCTGGCAGCCAAGCCTACCAGCCCTGGCACCAGCTTATTTCTGGATATACCCATAGTGTGTACCTTCCTGTACCTTTCCTCATTGAAACGGTGGCAGACCAATACAGCATGCGCATAACACGCGGCCTTGCCATATGAAAACCCGGGCTTCCTGCCATACGAGAAGGAGAAAACCGCAAGGAAGGAAGTCCGGGATTTGCGGGAGTCCACATCGCGCCCATCGCGCGAGTGACCTCCTACAGTGTGATGTGAGCGCTTGTGGACACGTCAGACTTTGACGATTTCAACCAGCCTCACCGTTTCGGGCCGGCATCGCGGGACACGCACGCCCGGGGACGCCAGCCACGCTCCGGATACCGAGCGCGACCCCACCGGCCCGATGCGATTTTCGCGGATTCCGATCTTGAGGCGATCGGCGCATTGCGAGCGCTGCATGAACGGCACGTACGCATTCCCGAGGACATCGCCATCGTCTCCTTTGACGGCACCATCGACTCACAGTTCAGCTGGCCTGCCCTCACCGTCGTGCAGCAGGATGCCACCGCCCTAGCCGAGCGCATGTTCCAGGCCGCGCTTGACCCCCAAAACACCCCCGACCTGCAGCTCATCGACACCACGCTGGTCCCCCGTCAGTCCTGCGGATGCCTGAAATAGCAAAGATAGTCCTGAGGGCATAACGGCAACTGACAACCCGTTGCGCAGTTGCAGGCTTTACCGGCGTCCTCTGTCCCTGCGCCTCCCATGCCGCCCATACTTGCCGCGCGGCGAAATGCGAAATGATGGACAGATGCCGAGCAACCAGCAACGATTCTGCCATGGCCGGCTTGGGCTGGCGCTATTACGCCAATCCCGCCCTGGCCATGGCAGAATCGTTGCTGCTGAAGTTATGGATCCGTCAAGCACCGACGAGCTCGAGCATCTGGGGGATGCTCTTCTTGCCGAACTCGACTTTCTGCTCGACCGTCTGCTCGGTCTCGCCACCTTCGCCCTCAGCGCCGGCACCGGAGCCGCGGTTGATGACGATGCAGGGCACGCTCATCGCACCGTACTGGTCCTTGAGCTCCGGGAAGTGCGAGACGTCGTAGGCTTCGGCACGCACCAGCGGGTTCAGGGAGGCGATGCGCTGGGCGGACAGTACGGTCTCTGGGCACATCGTGCAGGTCAGCGACACGAGGATCATGATGTCGGTCGGCTCCGTGATCTCTGCCGCACGGGCCTTGAGATCGTCGCCGAGCGGCTGGCCGGGGCCGGCCGCATTGTACAGGCCCAGCACGAACGAGTTGAACTCATGGCCGGACGGCACACCGTGGAAGGCGAGGCCGGTGAAGGTCAGACGATTCGACGTTTCCGCATCGGCGACGCACAGACGCACGGCCGGGCGGGCCAGCGGCAGCACGCCGGCCGGGTCGAACGTGGCGCGGCCGGAGTCGTCCAATGAACCGTACAGCGGCAGCGACGCAGTGGCGCTACCATCGCCGGCGCCCGCTGCAGAGCCAGCACCCGTCTCAGAGTCGGCACCCGGCAGCACGACCTCCAACGGTTCGCCGACCACCAGACCGGCCGGCGCCGATGCGCCATCCACCGCAGTAATAAGCCCCGCGGCATCCACAGACACCGAGTTCAGCTTATCGCCGGACAAAGCCACCATCTCCCCCACGAATCCTTGCAATTCCGAGGAAAGCGGAGTGTCATCCAGCTCAAGGACCAGCGTGACCGGGCGGGTCATACGCCCGAAGACCACGCCCAGCTGCTGCTTGATGGCGGCGGAGAACAGCTCGCCGGGCTTCTTCGCCGTCTGCGCGGCGGCGGCAGCGGCATCAGCACTGCGCTTGGCGGGCGCAGGGGCCGGCGAGGTGCCGGGGGCCGCTGCAGCACCGGACGCGGCGGCCGAGGCTTCGGCCTGCTCGTATGCGGAGGCGGTGGGGCGCGGCGGCACCAGGCCGGTCTTCTCGCTCATGGACTTGGCGTATCGCTCCAGCTCGACGGCCGCGATCGCGCCATCGGCGGTGGCGGTGACCACCTGACGCAGGTTCTTGACGCGCAGGTCGCCGGCCGCGTACACGCCCGGCACGGAGGTCTCCAGATAGTCATGGGTGACTACGTAGCCGTGGTCGTCGAGCTCGACCACGCCGCGCACAAGCTGGGTAGCGGGCACGTATCCGGCGAACACGAACACGCCGAACGTACCGCCATCGGCGGGCTTCCAGGTCTCGGTTTCGCCCGTGGCGCGGTCAAGAATGGTCGCCTCGCGCAGACCGCCCTGACCTGCGGTGACACCCTTGAGCTCCACGTTGTAGCGCACGTCGATCTTCGGATTGTTCTTGGCTTCGGCGGCAACAGCGGCGTCGCAGGTGAAGTCGGGTTCGCGAACGAGCACGGTGACCTTGGACGCGTACTTGGTGAGGAACACGGATTCCTCGGCAGCCGCGAATCCGCCGCCGACCACGAGCACCTCCTTGCCGGTGAAGAACTCGCCGTCGCAGGTGGCGCAGTAGGCCACGCCGCGGCCGGCGTACTCCGCCTCGCCCTCGAAGCCGAGCTTGCGCGGGGAGGCTCCGGTGGCGATGAGGATGCCGAAGGTCTTCAGGTCGCCGCGCGACGTGTGCACGGTCTTGATATCGCCGTCGACGTCCAGTCCGGTGGCCTCGGCGGAGAGGAATTCCGCTCCGAAGTCCTGCGCCTGCTGGCGCATGGTCTGGGTGAGCGCGCGGCCGGTGGTGCGGCCGACGCCCGGATAGTTCACGACTTCGTTGGTAATGGTGATCTGCCCGCCGAAATCGTCCTTTTCGAGGATGAGCACACGGTAGCGGGCGCGGGCGAGGTACAGGCCCGCAGTCAGGCCGGCCGGGCCGCCACCGATGACGACGACGTCATAGAGATTGTCCTGGGTTTCGGTCATGAAAAGCTCCTTATATGATAGGCCCCTCTGACGAGACGTTGCCGTGAAGCAAACAGCAGAGCTGTTTGTAGGCAACGTGCGAGCCGACAGGCGAGCCAGCAGGCTGCGCGCGTAGCGCGTCCGCGATCGCGCAGCGGACTGGGGGAGAGACAGCCGGAAAGATTCACGTCCTGTTTCTCTCCCCCACCCGGCTCCGCCGGGAGCCCCCTCGTCAGAGGGGGCCGAGATTGCGGCTGTTTGCGTTCCCTGCGACGCTCGCAACGCTACCGCTGCTCGCTGCTACAAACAGCCCACAGGGCTGTTTGTCACAGCTGGCCGACGAGGTCGAGGCTGGGCTCGATGGTCTCTTCGCCCGGGGTCCAGTTGGCGGGGCAGACCTGGTCGCCGTGCGCGTAGACGAACTGGGAGGCCTGCACGCGGCGCAGCAGCTCTTCGGCGTTGCGGCCGACGTTGGAGGAGATGACCTCATAGGCCACGACCTTGCCCTCAGGGTTCACGATGAAGTCGCCACGCTCGGCCATGCCGTCGGCCTCGTTGTAGGTGTCGAGGTCCTTGGCCAGCACGGCGGTCGGGTCGGCGAGCATCGGGTACTGGATCTTGGCGATCTTCTCGTTGGCGTCATGCCAGGCCTTGTGTACGAAGTGGGTGTCGGTGGACACGGAGTACACCTCGCAGCCGATCTCCTTGAACTTGTCGTAGTTCGCGGCGAGGTCCTCGAGCTCGGTCGGGCACACGAAGGTGAAGTCGGCGGGGTAGAAGAAGAACAGGGACCAGTGGCCCAGCACATCTTCCTTGGTCACCTCGTGGAATTCGTTGTTCTGGAAGGCGTTCACCTTGAAATCAGTGAGTTCATGCTGCAGCAGCGTCATTACAGGTCCTTTCGACTGTGGCATTGCCATTCGCCTTGCGCCAGGCAAGTCGGACGGCGGATGATGCCAATGGAACAATCCGCCGCCGCAATCGCCTTTCCGCCCCGGCCGCACGGCCGGAACCTGCGCAAAGCATTACCGATTCCATCGTAATGTGCAGCGGCGGCACACGCTCGAATAATCCTTATGAGCATTCTCACAGCCGAACATGTCCATATCCATCGTCCATTCCACTCATACCCATCCATGCACACCCCTGCGTCACCGGACAGCCGCCAACCGAGCGTCAGCCAACCGAACCACAGACAGACAGGCACTCGCCCACCAGAACGGCCCCTGCCAACCGAACCGCAAACGAAACCCTCACCGCTTCACCGGCTGGCCCGGCACAACCTCGTCACCTTTTCTGCCGATATCGCCAACTATGATGAAGCTAACAGCAAGCCCAAGCATGGAGGTTTCATGGCATCAATGTCGGCAGCAGACTTCGGGCAGTTCGCTCAAGGATCTCAGGAATCACCGGAAGAATCACAGACTTCACCCTCCCCCTTCCCCAGCAGCATGCACGAGTCCACCGCGAACGCCACCTGGAGCCGCATGCTCCAAGGCAATAAGCGTTTCGCCGAGGGTAAGGCCGAGCATCCGTGGCAGGACAAGGAAACGCGCAACATGCTCACCGACGGCCAGAAACCAGACGCCGCCGTGCTCGCCTGCGCGGATTCGCGCGTACCCCCGGAAATCATCTTCGATCAGGGCCTCGGCGACCTGTTCACCGTGCGCACCGCCGGCCAGATGATCGACGACGCGGTCATCGCATCCCTCGAATACGCGGTCAAGAAGCTCCATGTGAGCCTGCTGTGCGTGCTCGGCCACGGCCGTTGCGGCGCATTGCAGATGGCGGAGCGCGAACTGAACGACCTGATCCACGCCATCACCGCCGAGGCGGATGATTCGCTGGAGACCGCTGATCTGATGGACAGTCTGGACGAGCGACTGGCCCAGTCCGATTCCATCGTGCTGCGTCAGGCCGGCATCTCCGTGTGGCAGGCACGTCAGGCCGAGGCGGATTGCCTGGACGACATCGAGCGCGTGCATGTGGCCCACACCATCGAGATGCTGGTGGAGCGCTCCGAGATTATCCGGCAGTCGCTGGCCTCCGAACAGCTCATGATCGTGGGCGCGCGCTACCAGCTCGACACCGGCCGCGTCGAGGTGCTGAGTTTCTGAGGCTCTTAGAGCTAACTTGGGGCCGGTTCGGCCTACCGGCTTCGTCCGTCACAAAACAAACTGCCGAGCCGGCTCCCTGTATTCATGTGGAGCTACAACGACTGCAAATACTGCCCCAAATGCGGCACCGCAAATTCCAGCTGCCCATGACCCGCCGGGCGGATAAGTTTGTCCTTGATGAGAATCGCTCGGTACTTGCTGACCCAGCTGCGGCTTCTGCGCGTACGATCCGTGATATCGCCGACCTGCGTGGTGTTTGGCGAATCTTTGGCCATCGCCATAAGGAACAGCCGCTCCGCGCCAGTGATGCCGTCCAGCGCCGGAGCGCACACGGCATCATCGAAGGCGAGCAACGCATCGGAAACACCGGTCGACACGTCGTCCGCGGTAATGACATTCGAGCCTCGACGCTGCGCGGATTGCCACATGTAATAGCCGATGAGCTGCACCATATACGGATATCCTTCGGACTGGCGAGCGGCCTCCAGCGCGTCCTCCTCGCTGATGGTCTTACCGGAATCCGCAACCGTCTCCAAGAACGCATTCTTGACGTCTGGAAGCGGCACATTATCCAACTCGCGGCGTAGCGCACGGCGCAAGAATGTGGTTACCTCGTTATCCAGCAAATCATTGATCATATACGGCAAGCCGGCGAATACGATGGCGACGCCCTTCTTATCCGCATCAGGGGTATCGCCTTCATCTGCATCCGTAATGACGTGCTGCACTGCGGTGGCAATAGCGACCAGATCATCATGCGAGGCCGCTTGCGTCTCATCGATGGTGATGAGAATACCCTTCCCCTTACCGAGCTTCTTACTGCCCAACTGCTTATTCAACGCGTTGCGCAACGTCAGTGGATTGGATTCCGCAGAAAAGTGCGCTTGCCCAAAACTCGCCGTAGCAATGCCGGAAATTCCAATGGAAGGACTGATGTTGGCCTGATCCAGGCGCAATCCCGAAGGCGATAATGCCGCTATGAGTCTCGTGACCAGCCCTGCGGACGCCGTTTCTCCAATGACTTCCCAATGCTGCGCTTTGGCGATACGCCGAAATTCGGTGAGCATAACCGTCTTTCCAAAGCCGCGCTGCCCGGTGACCAGCATAATGCGCCCAGGAGCCCCTACTCCGTTGGTCAGCGCCTCGGAAAAATCCTCGATAATGGACTGCCGGCCAATAAGAATCGGCGGCATTTTACCGGCGGTTGGTTTGAAGGGATTGATTGCCACGACCATACTCCTGTCCACAACACGTACCATCTGCCACAATTGCGTACCGTATTACATGATTGTGCACTAAATTACATGAAATTATACCATGTAATACGATTGCGTACCATTGCATACTATCTCACACCGTCACACACGCCTACGCGCATCACGCCTCACATAGACGGCACAGCCAGCAAACCCTGCCGAGCCAGCAAACCCCGTATTTGACCCCCCACTCCCCTAGAGTTGGGCGTATGTCACTTGGTTTGAATGTGCTTCTGATCTTTATCTTCCTGCTCCTCGGCTCGGTGTTCTCCGGCACCGAGCTTGCGCTGGTCTCGCTGCGCGGTTCGCAGATCGAGCAGATGGAGCAGGAGGATGCGCGCGGCGCGAAAGTCGCGAAAATCGCGCGCGATCCGAATACCTTCCTCTCCACAGTGCAGATCGGCGTGACGCTGTGCGGCTTCCTGTCCGCCTCGTTCGGCGCCTCCTCGATATCCCCATATCTGATTCCCGTGGTGGAAGGCTGGGGTGCGCCAACCGGCATCGCCGGCGGTTTGGTGAACATCGTGCTCACGCTGATTATCTCCTACTGCTCCATCGTGATTTCGGAGATGGTGCCCAAGCGCATCGCGATGCAGCGCACCGAGCAGATTGCGCGCGCCGTGGTACCCGCCATCGACGCGTTCGCCACAATCTGCCGTCCGATCATCTGGCTCATCGGCAAGAACACGAACGGTATCGTGCGCGTGCTCGGTTTCGACCCTCAGCAGACCGAATCCGAGGTGTCCGACGACGAGCTGCGCGTGCTAGTCAGCTCCAATACGAATCTCTCCAAGGACGAACGCACGATACTCGACGATGTGTTCGATGCGTCCGAAACCATCGTGGCCGAAGTGATGCGCCCGCGCGCCGACGTGGTGTTCATCGAGGCCGACCAGCCGCTCGCCGACGCGGCCGCGTTCGTGCGCGACCAGCCCTACTCCCGCTATCCGGTGACCGGCAAGGATTTCGACGATGTTATCGGTTTCGTGCACGTGCGCGATCTGCTGGACGTGCGCGACCCGAAGGCGAAGACCGTGCGCGATGTGGTGCGCGAAGGCATTTCGCTACCCGGCACCTCCAAACTGCTGCCGTCGCTGGAACTGCTGCGCAAACGCGGCATCCATCTGGCCGTGGTCATCGATGAGTACGGTGGCACAGATGGCATCGTGACGCTGGAGGATATGACCGAAGAATTGGTGGGCGATATCCGCGACGAGTACGATCTGCCGACTGAAAAGGGCGGCGAGCGCACGACCCGCACGGCGTTCGTCAATGGCGTAGCCACCATCGAGGCCAGCATGACCATCGAGGACTTCGCCGACCTGACCGGCATCGAGCTGGAGGATGGCCCGTACGAGACCGTGGCCGGATACTTCCTGGCCCACACCGGCAAGATGGGTACCGTGGGCGATGTGCTGCATTCCGACGATGGCGGATATGACATGGTTGTCACCAGGGTGGACGGCCGCCGTATCGAGACCATCGAGGTCCGCAAGGCCGGCGCCACCGATGCGTCCTCGCAGACGGATACTGTGACGGGTTCCGGTGCCACCGCCGCCTAGGCCTCTTCCCAGTATCCCGCGTCATTAATTCGTTGATTACGGCTCCCTAACAGGACGTTGCCGTGAAGCAAACAGCGGAGCTGTTTGTAGGCAATGTGCGAGCCGATAGGCGAGCCAACAGGGTGCCACGCGTAGCGCGTCCATAATTGCAGGACGAGCCGGCCAGCGAAGTGTTCCCAACAGAAATTTCGTTAACCCTTAGAAACGTGCAATCTGGGCACTAGGTTAACCCTTAGAAACGTGCAATTCACCCACCGCGCGAAACCTTAGAAACGTGCAATCTTGTACTATACTTATCCCTTAGAAACGTGCAATCATAGGGGAGGAGCCATGTTTCGGCGCAAGGCTTACGACCAGTTGGTCGAATGGAAGCGGTCAAGCGGAGGCCGCACCGCCATGTTGATCGAGGGGGCCCGCCGTGTGGGCAAATCCACCATTGCCGAGGAGTTCGCGCGCAATGAATACAATTCGTATGCCCTCGTGGACTTCACCAAGGTGGGAGACGAGTTTCGTCGAACGCTGCTCGACACGAGGGGAGATCTCGACTCCTTCTTCCTGTACCTAAGCGCCACGTTGGGCGTGACCCTGACCGAACGTAAGTCCCTAGTCATCTTCGACGAAGTGCAGCTGTTCCCACCAGCCCGCGAGTTCATCAAGCACTTGGTCGCCGATGGCCGGTACGACTTCATAGAGACGGGATCCCTAATCTCCATTAACGAAAACGTGAAGGACATACTGATTCCCTCCGAGGAAGAGTCCATGAAGATGGGTCCTCTGGATTTCGAGGAGTTTCTGTGGGCCATGGGCGAAGAGGCGCTGGCTCAGATGATCACGAACTCGTTTGCATCGGGGAGTCCCTTGCCGGACTCGCTGCACCGCAAGGCGTCGCGCCTATGGCGCGAATACGTGCTGGTGGGAGGCATGCCACAGTCGGTCGCGGCCTACGCCCCGAATAGGGACATGGCGGCCGCCGACAGGGCCAAGCGCATGGTCCTCAAGATCTACCGCGAGGATATCGAGAAATACGGCGGCATGGCGGCTAAACGAATCCGAGCAGTGTTCGACGCAATTCCCGGTCAGCTGTCGAAGCACGAGAAGCGCTTGGTGTACACGCAAGTCGAGAACGGCTCGAGATCGCGTGATTTCATGACGGCCTTCTCTTGGATGCGCGAAGCGGCGACGGTCAACCTATGCACCCTCGCCGAGGACCCGTCAATTGGTCTGGCGCTCAGCGCCGACGACGCAACAGTGAAATGCTACATGGCTGACACCGGACTGTTGTCTACCATGGCATTCTCCGCCTCAGGCTCCGCCTTGCCAGAAGTGTACCGGCAAGTGTTGCTGGGAGCGGACGGCGTGAACGAGGGCATGCTCGCGGAAAACGCCGTCGCTCAGCAGCTCACCGCATCCGGGCACGACCTGTATTTCTACTCAAAATCCTCGAGTATCCGCGAGGAACGCATGGAGATTGACTTCCTGATCATCCGGCCTTACCCGGACGCAGCCATGAAACCCAGAGTCAGCCCTGTAGAGGTCAAATCCGGCAAGCGCTATTCCACGGTGTCCCTAGACAAGTTCCACGCGAAATTCACACAACGAGCCGGCGAAGAATACGTGCTGCACCCCCGCCAGATGAGTCAGGATGGCATACGCCGCTTCCTGCCCCTGTACATGTCATTCTGCCTGTGAATCTCGTTTTCCAACGATTCCACAGAGCATGAATGAACTGCAGAATCCTCTCTCCCTCTCTCTCCTCTCTCTCCTTTAACGGTGGAATGCAGTTTGCTCAACAGCTCTCAACTGAGCGCAAATGCCAATAAGGCGCACCATCATTGGCGACACGCCGAACGCGCCATCTTCCCGATCAAAGACCCGAAGACCAGTTGGCGGCCTTCCGCAGCGCGGCCAGCCGTCGGACGAGGGCATGTAGACTGGGAGGGACGTTCCCTGAAGATGAAAGGAAGGAACATCATGACACTTGCATTTGTGGTGCCGGGCCTCGATGAGGCGGCCAGCGAGAAGGCCATCGCCATTCTGCAGAACCGTCTGAGCCAGGAGCAGGAGGCCGCGCTGGTCCTGAAGCACGCACACTGGAATGTGACCGGACCGAACTTCATCGCCGTGCACGAGATGCTCGACCCTGAGGTCGAATCCGTGCTGGCCCAGGCGGATGAGACCGCCGAGCGTATCGCCACGCTGGGCGGCACGCCTGACGGCCGTGCCGACGCTATTACGCGCAATCGCACGTGGAAGCCGTTCGACGTCGAAGGCCGCGCCGGCACCGAGGCGTACCTCAAGGCGCTGATCGAGTACTACGACGCCTTCATCGCCGACGACCGCAAGGCCATCGCCGAGCTGGACGAGCTGGACGTCATCAGCTCCAACGTCATCCAGGATCACGTCCAGCAGCTCGAGAAGTTCCAGTGGTTCATGCGCAGCCACCTAGCATGACGCTTCGCAGCCGGCCAATACTGGCAATGTGATTCTCATATGATCGCTGACTTGCAGCAGCGACTCTATGCAGCGACTCTATGAGGGGAGTCCCGTATGGGGGGCTCCCCTCATAGAGTCGCTGCTGTCTCAGCGGTCTCCGCACTTGTACGGTTGGAAAAGTGTATGAACCACCAATAGCGCCGAAATGTTGTCGAGCGCGCCTCGTGGGCGCAGACCGGAATCCCGTCAACGAGCTTCCGGTGCCGGCCGACGATGCGATGCGAGCGAGTGGGCAATGCGAGTAACGCGGGCAGGCCATTGGCTGGCCATCTTGGCTTCGCTGTACGTCAAGTATGACGCAAGCGGGCCAGTGCGTGCCCCTCGGGCGTCTCCAGAAAGTCGCGTGTGACGCGAGCAGGCCAGTGCATGGCCCGCCGGCTTCGCTGGGGCGTTGCGTGCGAAGTGGAAAGGCCAACATATGGCCATCTGACGTCGCTGTCGGACGCTCAGTGAAGTCAGACGGCCAGTTCTCGTCCAGCGACTTCACTGAGGGCCTGCTCAACGAAGCCACCATGACACGTACTGGCCTTTTCCCTTCGCCCGAGCCGCTCAGTGAAGCCAAACGGCCACATGTTGCCCGGCCTCCATCACCTGAGCCACCCAGCGGGCCGTTCAGCGAAGCCAAATGGCCATATGCTGCCCGGCGAGCCGCGCTGAGCCAGTTCGCAACAACACAACAACGCGTGAGGGGCGCCCGGCACTATGAACCGGACGCCCCTCACGCTGCGACCCCTCGAATCGCCTGTCGTTTACTTCGTCTACTTGGCGAAGGCGAGCTTGTATTCCTTGGCCCAGTTATCGGTGAAGACCTTCTTCACCGCATCCCAGTCACCCTGCCCCTGGGCGTAGTTGAGCTCCGCGGAACCGAGATCCTTCTCCCACTGGTGGGACACAGTGGACACGCTGATGACGTCGTAGTAGCCGTTCTTCTGGTACTCACGGTTGGCTTCGACCAATGGGTTCTTGACGGTGTACGCCTCCTCGTCGAAGGTCTTGAACGGCGTCACCAGGCCCATGTCCTGCGAGATGGATTCACGTGCGGTATCGGAGGTGACGAGCCACTCCAGGAACTGCTGGGTCGCCTCCTGATCCTTCTGGGAAGCCTTGGAATTGACGCACCAGTAGTTGGAGATCACCTGGTTGAGGCCCTGCTTCTCCTCGCCGTCGACACCCATGTAGATCGGCAGCACGCCAAGGTCCTCATCCGGGAATCCCTGATCCTGCAATGCGGAGTAAATCCATACGCCGTCCTGGAAGAACACCGCCTCGCCGAGCGCGAACTCCGAAGTGGCGTCATCCATGGTCTTGCCGGAAAGCGAACTGGCCGGCACCGTCGCATCGGTGATGTACAGATCGTAGATGTTCTGCATGTAGTCGACATACGTGCCCTTGACGGATTCCGGCACGGAGTTCATATCGACGCCGTCATCACGGTACTCGTAGAACAACGGCAGAGATGGCAGATGGAAGTTGTACCGGAACGCCGAGGAATCCATGCCGGCCGACGTGAACGCGCCCTTGACGCCCATGTCGTCCTTATGCTCCTGGATCTCATCGGAGACGGTCTTGAGCGCCTTGAAGTTGTTGAGATCGTCAATCGACTTGACCGATGACCATGATGCATCGAAGTACTTCTTGAGCAGCGACTTGTTGTAGATGATGCCGTAGCTTTCCACCGCGTACGGGATGCCGACCGGCTTGCCGTCGGCGTTCTTGAGCGTACGGTCCTTGTAGTTGTCGGTCAGCTCGCCGTAGATCTTGGAGTCGCTCATATCAGCGGCATAATCAAGCCAGCTGTACATGAAGCTCGGGCCGTCGGCCTGGAACATGGTCGGCGCCTCATCCTTGGCCATTTCGGAACGCAGCGTCTGGTCGTAGTCGGTGGCCGAAAGCTGAATCTGCGTCTCGATGCCGGTCTCGTCCTGGAACGCCTGCGCCAAGGCCTCCCATTTCTCCTGCTCTTCCGCCTTCTTGTTCAGGTAGTACACGCGCCCCTTACTGCTGTCGACCGCGGTTGTATTGCCACATGCCGTCAATGCTCCAAAGCTGAGCGCCGCCACCGATACCAGGCCGATCGCCTTAGCGATGGTGTTCCACGTTCTTCCCGCCATCATTACCACCCTGTAATGGCTCTCCTTGCTCATGCGATACGTGCCTCCATGCACATATCCGTGTACGACCTTGCGGCCGCGCTGCCGGATGCCGGATGCCGACTGTGTCAACCGAGCATCGCTTGACACATAGAAATGATAGCGCTTACATTCTTCACCGTCAACCACCGCCCGCTGATTGCGCGCCACATCACATGCGAACAATAGATAACATCGGCAATCCATTGCAAACACAATCAAACTGTGACCGCTAACAACGCGCACATCGTGGTACAACATAATGTAAGCGCATGCATATATGCTATTGATGTGTACGGGCGTACGTCGCAGCGATTGCGACGGTGCCGGCACGGCTACGGTATCCGGTGCAGTACTGTGCTGCGCAGCGCGGCACCGCACAGTACTGCACCGCCCGCCACACAGCGAAAGGAGACATCATGGCGACAATCCACGACGTGGCCATAGCCGCAGGAGTCTCCGACGCCACGGTATCGCGCGCATTGCGCGGCATGAACAGCGTCCGGCCGACCACCCGGCAACTCGTGCTGGACGCAGCCCGCCGCCTCGATTTCACACTGTCCCGCAGCGCATCATCGCTGGCATCCGGCAAAACCATGCGCGTCGTCATGCTGTTCGGCTGCACGATTGCGTCATGGTTCAACGCGAGCTGCATCGAAGGCGTGCTCGAAACGCTGGAACCCCACGGCTACGATCTTGTGCCGGTACGGGTCTGCGACCTGAAGCAACTGCATGGATTCTTCGCCGACCTGCCCAGTAACGGACGCAATATGGATGGGTTCATTCTCCCGTCATTCTCGCTGGACGACAGCGAATCGGCGTTGCTTTCCAGCATGCATATCCCCGCGGTCGCCCTCGACGCACGGAGCGCTTCCCGCCTGCCCGCATCCGTGATGCTCGACAACAAGCGCGCCATGAACGACGCCGTACGATTCCTGCGCCGGCTCGGCCATCGCCACATCGGATACGTCGCGCATCCGAAACCTGCGCCGTTCCCCGCCAGCTCGTATCTGCGCAAGGATTTCTTCCTCCATGCGATGCGCGAATGCGTTCCCGACGCGGAACCGGTCGTATTCGCATCATCCAGCGACATGGACGCCATGAGCGAAAACGAGGCCATGGCCGCCATGGCCGGCCGGATCGCCAGCAGCGAGCATCGGCCGACCGCGATCTGCGTCGAAACCGACGAAGCGGCGGTCGCCATCATGCGGCATCTGCGGCAACTCGGCATCCACATCCCCGAAGACCTGTCGATCATCGGATTCGACGACCATCCGACCGCCGTAGTCGCCGGACTGACCACGTTGCATCAGGATCCGCAGCACATGGCGCGACTGGCCGCGCAGCAACTGCTCGCCCTCATGCAGGGCGAGACGTTGAACGAAACGGTCACCACGGTAAGAGCCACGCTGATTCCGCGCGCCACCACTGCCGCCGCGCCCGCTCTGCAGTGACCGCGCGGCGCCGCGCCCGCCTCACCGCCAGCGCCACCGCTGCACGCCACGGACAAACTCGACAGCGACACGCTGGAACACGCCCGATTGACGATAGCGAACCGGTTCGATATCCTATAAATCGAACCGGTTCGACTGCATGCTTACGCAACGAGGCAACACCTGAGCCGGACCAATAATCCACTCCAACGCATAACGAAATGCGCTACAGCAAAACCGGCTGCACCAACGGTGACGTATGCAGTCCGGCACCCCGTACAACCACAAGTGCGAGGCGGCTCCGTGGCCGCAGAAGAAGAAAGGGAATCCATGAAAAAGCTGTCCAAAGGAATTGCCCTGATCAGCGCCGCAGCATTGACGCTGGGACTGGCCGCATGCGGCTCAAGCACGAACAGCGACGCAGGCCATGTCTACTTCCTGAACAACAAGCCGGAAGTCGTCGACCAGTGGAACGAACTCGCCGACATGTACACCCAGGAAACCGGCGTGCAGGTCGACATCCAGTCCGCCACTTCCGGCAGCTACGAATCCACGCTGTCGTCCGAGCTGGCCAAGAACAACGCCCCGACCATGTTCGGCATCGGCGGCTTCGACCAGTACGCCAAGTACAAGAACTACCTCGAGCCGCTGCAGGACTCCGAAGCCTACAAGCTGCTCAACGAGCAGGGCAAGCAGATGGCCCACAAGGACGGCGACGACGTGTACGGCCTGCCGTACGCCGCCGAATAGTTCGGCATCATCGCCAACAAGAAGATCATCAACGAGTACGCCAAGAAGAGCTACTCGGTCATCAAGTCCTTCGACGACATCAAGGATTTCGACACCCTCAAGAAGGTCGCCGACAGCATCCAGCAGCACAAGGATGACCTCGGCCTCGACGGCGCCTTCTCCACCCCCGGCCTCGACGCCTCCAACTACTACCGTTACGCGTCGCACATGACCCAGGTCCCGGTCGCCTACGAGTACATCGACGAGGGCGTAGACTTCGAGAAGGAGCTCAAGGGCACCTACCTCGACAACTACAAGGCCCTGTGGGATCTTGAGATGAAGGACAACCCGACCGAGAACACCATGCTCGGCTCGGTCAACTACGAGGATTCCACCGCCGAGTTCTCCACCGGTCGCGTGGCGTTCTACCCGAACGGCGTGTGGGCCTACTCGCAGATCAAGGACAACGACGTGGCCGACGAGGACCTCGCCATGCTGCCGTACTACATGGGCTTCCCGAACGAAAGCAAGTATGCGGCGAACTCCATCTACGACATCTCCTGGTCCGTGAACAAGAACGCATCCGAGAAGGACAAGAAGGCGACGCTCGACTTCATCAAGTGGATGGTCACCAACGACGACGCCAAGAAGATCCTCGCCAAGGACATGGGCTTCGCCGTGCCGTTCACCACGTTCGACAGCGAAGACTTCCAACCGGACAACCCGCTCACCAAGTCCGCACTCAAGCTGGAATCCGATGGTCTGACGCCGATCCACGGCGCCTACATTCCCGGTCAGGCATGGGCCGACGGCGTGGCCAACGCACTGCTCGAATACGCACAGGGCACCGGCGACTGGAACGGCGTCAAGAAGGCGTATCTCGATGATTGGACCAGCGCCTGGAACGACTACGAGTCCAACTTCGGCATGCTGCCGCCTGTGCACAAGTGATGCGCGCGCATAGGCAACGAATGCGATAACCGGCAGCCACGGACAAAGCAGTTGACATCGCTGCAATCGTCATAGCTGCCACAACACAGTGCGGTTCCGGCGTCGTGCGTCATGTGCGGCACCGGAACCGTTCGCGTAATGGTTCGCGTAATGGAAGGAATAGATTGACGATGATTGCCGACCTTGGCTCATTGATGACCCTGCGGCGCGAGTCCAGCCGTGCGATCAACGCGGAGAATCCGACCGGGGAGCCCGGCCGCGGCGGCATCGCCGCCAGCGAACTGGGCCCGTCGCGCAAGGGCAGCCCCTGCCTGCGCAACATTCCCAGCGGCGAAACGGTCACGCTGGCCGACATCGACGGCCCCGGCTGCATCCGTCATATCTGGATCACCGTCGACGAAAAGACCACGGACGCCGACTGTTTCGTGCTGCGTGATCTGGTGCTGCGGTTCTACTGGGATGACGAAAGCGAGCCGAGCGTGGAGTGCCCGCTCGGCGATTTCTTCTGCTGCGGATTCGGCCGCGCATGCCTCGTCAACTCCGAACCGGTGGCCGTGGTGCCCAACCGCGGGTTCAACATGTTCTTCCCGATGCCGTTCGCCAGGCACGCGCGGGTGACGCTCGAGAATCAGCATGCGAACACAATCGGCGCGTTCTTCTATCAGATCGACTACAGCCTGTACGACGATCCGCTGCCACCCGATACCGCCTACTTCCATGCGCAATGGCGTCGCCAGCGGCTGACCGAGCTGGGCAATGATTATGTGGTGCTCGATGGCGTACGCGGCTCGGGGCAGTATGTGGGTACCTATCTGGCGCTGACCACGCTCGAACGGTACTGGTGGGGCGAAGGCGAGTTCAAGTTCTATATCGACGGCGACCGCGAATACCCGACGATCTGCGGCACCGGTACCGAGGACTACTTCGGCGGCTCGTGGAGCTTCGCCAAGCAGGTGAACGGGAAGACCGTGGAGCAGAACTACTGCACGCCGTACATGGGATATCCGTATTACTCCGCGCACGACGAGCTGGTGCACAACGATTACCACAACGACGACTGTCCTCCGATGCGCGGCTTCTATCGCTGGCACATTCCCGACCCGATTCGCTTCCGTTCCGACCTGCGTGTGACGGTGCAGCAGATCGGCGTGGGCCATCGCGGCTTCTTCGAGCGGCAGGACGACGTGGCATCGGTCGCGTACTGGTATCAGCGCGAGCCGCATGCCGCATTCCCCACGCTGCCGGATCGCGAGTACCGCTGGCCGCGGTGACGAGCGCGATGAGACGAGGCGGGCGAGGAGCAGATTCCATGCTCTTCGCCCGCCTCATTGCGTTGGTGCGAAGGACGCCGAAGCAGCGCAGAGGATTCACGAAGCGAACTAGTGATCGGTCTTGCATTCGCCTGAGTGGCATTGCCTCCTTTGACGGACCGTTGCCGTGAAGCAGACAGTGGCGGCACGTTGCCCCCTCTGACGAGGGGGCTGGCAGCGTAGCTGACTGGGGGAGAGACACAAAACCGAAATCCTCAATCATTAGTGAAACAAACCACTGGGCCGCCTCTGAGCGGAATAATGCCCGCGACACGCGGGGCGCAGCTTGGTCGCGCGCGAAAAATGACACAGTTGCAAACGTTTATTGCAATCGCTTGCAGTCTGTAAAACGGCGAAAACAGCGGTAAAAATGTGCGGTTTTGATTACTTTGTCTATCCGGGATTAGCTGTTCTGCCGAGAGATGGATTGCACTCGTCTGCATTCTTCTGGGAAACAGTGCATAATAGATTCTGTCGCCGGAAGCAACGGTGCCGATGGCGCCGACTCAACGAAGATGGGACCGGCAGCATTTAGGGAAAGGTTGAAGATGAATCGTACAATCAAATCCGCAGCAGCGATATTCGCCGTGGCAGCCATGTCCATCAGCATGGCCGCGTGCGGCAGCGACACCAACTCCAACGCCGATGGCGGGGACAACGGCAAGGTCTACTACCTGAACTTCAAGCCGGAAGCCGCCGACCAGTGGAAGGACCTGGCGCAGGCCTACACCGACGAAACCGGCGTGGAGGTCACGGTGGAGACTGCGGCATCCAACACCTACGAGCAGCAGCTCAAGTCGGAGATGGCCAAGTCCAACGCCCCCACCCTGTTCCAGGTCAACGGCCCGGTCGGCTACGCCAACTGGAAGGACTACACGGCGGACATGTCCGACACCGAGGTCTACAAGCAGCTGCAGAACCCGGATGTCGCACTCAAGGACGGCGACAAGGTCGTCGGCGTGCCGTACGTCATGGAGACCTACGCCCTGATCTACAACAAGGACATCCTCAACAAGTACTTCGGCCTGTCCGGCGCGAAGGCCAAGTCTATCGACGATATCGACTCCTTCAAGACGCTCAAGGCCGTCGCCGACGACATGCAGGCCCGCAAGGATGAGCTCGGCATCAAGGGCGCGTTCACGTCCGCCGGCTTCGATTCCAGCTCCGACTGGCGATTCAAGACCCACCTGGCCAACCTGCCGCTCTACTACGAGTTCAAGGAAGACAACGTCACCGAGCAGCCGGCCACCATCAAGGGTACCTACCTGGAGAACTACAAGAACATCTTCGACCTGTACATCACGGACTCCACCACCGAGCCGTCTCAGCTGAGCTCCAAGACCGGCGATGACGCGAACTCCGAGTTCGCACTCGGCGAGGCCGCCTTCTACCAGAATGGCACCTGGGCATGGACCGATCTGCAGAACGCCGGCATGACCGCCGAGCAGGTGGGCATGATGCCGATCTACATCGGCGGCCCTGACGAGAAGGACGAAGGACTCGCCACCGGCTCCGAGAACTACTGGTGCATCAACTCCAAGGCCTCCGAGGCCGACCAGAAGGCCACCGCCGAGTTCCTCAAGTGGGTCATCACTTCCGACACCGGCAAGGAGGCGCTGAGCACCGAGATGGGCTTCACCACCCCGTTCAAGACCTTCGATGACGTCAAGACCGACAATCCGCTGGTTGCGGCCGCCGTCGCCGATCAGAAGTCTGGCAAGACGCAGGTCAGCTGGAACTTCACCATGATGCCGTCCGAGCAGTGGAAGAACGATCTCGGCAACGCGCTCCTCGAGTACGCACAGGGCACCCAGAGCTGGGATGCGGTCAAGACCGCGTTCGTGGACGGCTGGGCCAAGGAGTACTCGGCCGCGCACGCGTCCTGAGTCCGACTCCAGCGCAATAACCGACCAGCATGCCGCGTCAGAAGTTCGTTGATTATATCGTCGGCTCCCCTTGTCAGGGGAGCTGGCCCGCAAAGCGGGACTGAGGGGTAGTTACTCGTCAACGAATTTCCGACGCAGGACACTAGCACAACATAAATCGCACAACTCAATACAACATAACTCAACAGTGTCATGAGCGCTCAACGGTTCACCCAGCGTCCGCCGTCAGCAGCATCGCCCCAGTCGGCTGTCAGCCCATGACCACGCAACATCAACGAACGGGGTTTCGATACCATATCGGAACCCCGTTTTTACGATGGTGTCTGGTCGTCAGCCCTTCGCCTCGGTCGTGCTGGACCGCACCAGCAGCTGCGCGGGAAAGACCTCAAACGGCTTGGCCGTCTTCCCTGTCTCGATGAGATCAAGGGCTTTGAGCGCCGCGCTTGTCGCCATCGCGATCGGATCCTGCCGCACGGTCGTCAGCCCGACCTCATTGGCGTAGAAGCTGTCGTCGTATCCGACCATGGACACGTCGAACGGCACACGAAGACCAGTGCGCGCCAGCTGGAACATGAGCGGAATCGCGATACCGTCTTCTTGGCATGCGATGGCGGTCGGCATGCGATCCATCGAGAGCAGCTCGGTGGTCGCCCGGCTGATGCGGTCGTCGCCGTCCGCGATGACGATGGTGGTCAGGTCGATACCGGATTGTTCGCATATCTGCGCGAACGATTCGTATCGCTGCTGCACGCTGAAGTGCAGCGTCACGGCACGATCGGTGCGGACGTACGCGATGCGCCGATGCCCCAGCCCGATAAGGTGCCGGGCGAGCAGCTTCGACCCCTGATCGTCGTCGATGTTGACCGCAGCGTTGAAACCGGTGTTCGGCATCACGCAATTGATGCCGACGATTGGCACACCGACAGTGACCAACTGGCTGATCTCGTCGGTATCGATGTCGAACGAAGCGACGATCACGGCGTCGGCGTTGCGGCGTATCGGCAGCATGTCGAAGAACTCGCGGCGCTCCTCAATGCTGGAGATCTGGAAGATCGACAGGTCGTAGCCGTTCGCATGGAACACTTGGTTCAGTCCTTCGATAATCGAAGCGCTGAACCATAGGCGGATGTGATCGCTCATCAGCAGGGCCACGCGCAGCGCGCGCCCGGACTTGAGCACCATGGCTGAGCGGGAGATCGAGAAGTTCAGCTCCTCGGCGATGGCCAGCACCTTGGCTCGTGTCGCTTTCGACACGAGCTCCGGCCGGGTGAACGCACGGGAGACCGTGGAGACGGAAACGCCGGCCTTGTTGGCCACGTCTTTGATGTTGGTTCCCATGCCGGTCTCCTTTGCAGCGAGATACGTCTATGACACAACAATAAACGCGGACGGCGTCGACCACGAGCTGAACAGTCGATAAGACAACGTTATCATGCGTGCTAATCTGCGTTGGGAATGCCGAGAAATCAGTATTTCCAGTATTTCACTCTGGTGTTTGACGGCGAGGAAGGAGTGGTGGACACGCCTTTTATGACAACGTTTGACCATCGGTCATACGCGTGGTATGGTAACCTTAAACCGGTTCGATTTGGTGCTATTCAGCACTAAGGAGACTGAACAATCCCAAATTCGGACCACTCGCACGCGGTAGTGCGGGTGTGCTCAAGGAGGAGAAAGTAGGCTGGCATGATTTCTATGACTGGCAAAGCGATTCGCAGGTGGTGGGCTTTGTTCGCCCTGCCTACGTTCGCAGCATTCATGATTGGTTTCGTGGTGCCCTTCATCATGGGCCTGTACCTGAGCTTCTGCAAGTTCAGCACGGTGACGGACGCCCAGTTCATCGGCATTGACAACTACGTCAACGCGGTGCAGGACAAGGAGTTCTGGAACGCATTGGTGTACACAGTGCTGTTCACAATCGTGACGACCATCGTGATCAACGTGGCCGCATTCGCGATCGCATACATGCTCACCAAGAAGTTCGCAGGCACCAACGTCTTCCGTTCGGTGTTCTTCATGCCGAACCTTATCGGTGGCATCATCCTGGGCTACATCTGGCTGCTGCTGCTCAACGGCGTGCTGGCCCACTGGGGTTGTTCGATCACCTACTCGGGTGTGTATGGCTTCTGGGGCATGGTCATGCTGTACTGCTGGCAGCAAATCGGCTACATGATGATCATCTACATCGCCGGCCTGCAGGCGCTTCCGGGCGACGTGCTCGAAGCCGCCGCGGTTGACGGCGCAACCAACACCCAGACGCTGTTCCAGGTCACGATCCCGCTGATGATGCCGTCCATCACCGTGTGCTCGTTCCTGACCGTCACCGGTGGCTTCAAGATGTTCGATCAGAACCTTGCTCTTACCAACGGCGCCCCGTCCAACAGCTCCGAGCTGCTGGCCCTGAACATCTACCGCACGTTCTACGGCCGCGCAGGCTTCGAGGGCGTCGGCCAGGCGAAGGCCGTCGTGTTCTTCATCATCGTGGCGCTGATCGCCATCATCCAGAACCGTCTCACCACTAGCAAGGAGGTGTCCGCATGAGCGAGAAAGTCAAGCATCCGGTACTGTGGACCACGCTGTTCACCATCATCTCGCTGGCTTGGGTGTTTCCGATCGTCCTCGTGGTGATCAACTCGTTCAAGCAGAAGGCATACATCAGCCGCAACGCGTTCTCGATTCCGACCGGCAAGGCGTTCGTCGGACTGCAGAACTACACGCGCGGCATCAAGCGCACCAATCTGATCGAATCCTTCGGCTGGACCGTTGTGGTCACGGTCGGCGCAGTGCTGCTCATCCTGCTGTGCACCTCCATGTGCGCATGGTGGATCGTGCGTGTGAACAACCGCACCGCGAAGTCCCTGTACCTGCTGTTCCTGTTCAACATGATCGTGCCGTTCCAGATGGTCATGTTCACCCTCTCCAAGATTGCCGATATGCTCGGCCTGAACACTCCGTGGGGCCTGTGGATCGTGTATCTGGGCTTCGGCGCCGGTCTGGCCGTGTTCATGTTCACAGGCGTAATCAAGGGCATCCCGCAGGAGCTTGAGGAGTCCGCAATGATCGACGGCGCCTCCGTGCCGCGCATCTTCTTCCAGATCGTGCTGCCGATCATGCGCCCGTCCGTGATCTCGGTCGCCATCCTGCAGGCCATGTGGATCTGGAACGACTTCCTCCTGCCGTACCTGACGTTGGACATGCGCCGATTCAAGACCATGTCGATCGCCATCCAGTACCTCAAGGGTGGTTATGGCTCGGTGGATATGGGTGCCATGATGGGCTGCCTCGTGCTGGCCATCATCCCGATCATCATCTTCTACCTCGTGTGCCAGAAGTACATCATCAAGGGTGTGATGGCTGGCGCCGTCAAGGGCTGACGATTACAAGCCGAAGGGGGGCTTCCCGGATTGTTCCGGGAAGCCCCCTTTCGTATGCGCATTGGAGCGCGCGGCCCTGGCCCCTTTCTTCGCCGAACTGAAATACACCTAGTGGTCCATCTCGTAATTGGTTGAGTGGTGCTGTCCCCTCTGACGACTACCCCTCAGTCGGCTACGCCGACAGCTCCCCTGACAAGGGGAGCCATACAAGCCGGTATCGGCCCCCTCTGACGAGGGGGCTGTCAGCGAAGCTGACTGGGGGAGAGAAAAAGCTGAATCCCTCAATTATTTGCGAGACAGACCACTAGTATCTTGCGTCAGAAATGCGTCGATTCACTCTGGCTCCCCTTGTCAGGACAGCACCGTAAAGCGG